>JANWKV010000045.1 GCA_025451195.1 Candidatus Microgenomates bacterium
ACCCACTATGCAAACAGTTCGTTTTGAAACTAAATTATTTAAAA
This sequence comes from Candidatus Microgenomates bacterium, assembly GCA_025451195.1. Classification (GTDB taxonomy): domain Bacteria; phylum Patescibacteriota; class Microgenomatia; order Levybacterales; family UBA12049; genus JANWKV01. The sequence continues at coordinate 45 of JANWKV010000045.1, forward strand.
TCAAGGATTGGATAATTCTCAGATTGCCTGAAGATGCCTCCGCTAAGCTTCCATCAAGAGGCATGTTAATGGTTGCAGGAACTCTTAATGATATCCCTTTTAAAACGCTACTCGAACCGGATGGTAAATATGGAAAAGGATTAAAACCTAGCCACTGGTTTAGGCCAGATAAAAGTTTACTCGATAAAGCTCGCGTAAAGCTAGACGATGCAGTGCAAGTTTCACTTTCACCTTCCAAAGAATGGATAGAGCCGGAAGTACCAGTTGATTTAAAAAAAGCTCTGACAACTTCTCAAAAAGCCGCAGATCTGTGGAAAGATATTACTCCAATGGCCAGATGGGATTGGATTCGTTGGGTACGGGCTGTTAAAACTGCAGAAACTCGCCAAAAACATTTAAAAGTGATGCTTGATAAACTTAATAAAGGAATGAGAAGACCGTGTTGCTTTAACCGTAATTTATGCTCCGAACCATATGTATCGCATAATTGGGCACTTCTTGACCGGAGTTAAAACAAAAATAAATCTTCAAAGAAAGTCAGTTTTTTTCAACACGAAATGTAACTAGCTTGTGTATTTTTGTCAAACTATACCAATTTAATTTTTGGAAGTATTTTTTTGTTGGTAAAGTTGTATAACAAAAGCAATTCTTTCAGAAACCAAATCATACAAACTTCTTTTTTGGCAAACTTCACTCAATTGTTTTAAGTCGTCTGCACCAGGTGTTATAGAGAGATTTGTCTGGAAATACATAATGCCTTTTGGATCTGATACATGAACAAATCCAAGTGCATGACCCAGCTCGTGAGCTAAAGTATGAACAAGTTCGGTATGACCGTTGTCATAGTAAATATCAATTTTGTTTAATGCAGGTTGGTATAGGCCTTCTTCAGGTTTGGCTTGTACTGTTTGGTCGTAAGCATTAATTGTATTATTTAATACATTTACCTGGGTATTATATTGGTTTGTAGACTGGTTAAGGCTTTTTGCCAGATTATTCAAATCTGCCGCTTCTTTGTTTAAACTGTCTTGCTCGGCAATTAATTTGTCATATTCACTAGACGGCGCGCCGCCTTTAGTGTTCCAATAATTAATTTGGCTGTTTAAATCTGCAAGCCTTTTGTTAAAGTCCGAAACTTTATTTTGATAATCTTGAATTTGAGGATCAATAGCATTTTTTTCCGTTGTTACCTGATTGTTAAGATTTGTTACCTGATTGTTAAGCTGTTGCCTTTGATCGTAAATAAGATTTATTGCAAATTTTGCATTTGGATCATATTCAAATAGATTTTTACCCTCGGCTTTATTCCATATGTTTCCGGCCTCTGCAATATCATTGGTAAAATCCTGAGTTGTTAAATTAAATCTTTGGTCAACTGTGCCGACTTTGTAATGAAAAGGATAATCGCATTGACTAAAAAGAGGACTTGCCGCAAAAAAAACGAAAAAAATTGTTAACAATAAAGACAAGAAGGCAAATAAAAACTTCTTCACACATTTATTGTATGTGTAAGTTAAGTGATTTTCAATCCACTTCCGTCAGCTATTATTCTGTGTTAGTCTAATATAATGACAGGTCGCACACATGATTTAGCCGCATTCACAGCACTTTCCTATATTGCTCTTATATCTTCTTTAGAACCAATATCCCTTGGAACGCTTTTAGTTTCTTTTAGCGCAAATATGATTGGAGGTTTAACTCCAGATATCGATCAGCCTACTGCTGACTTATGGCACAAATTACCCGGCGGCGGGTTTTACAGCAGGTTATTCACTCCCCTTTTGGGAGGGCATAGATATATTTCGCATTCTATTGCCGGCGTAATTTTATTTGGTTTTTTAGCAAAAATTGTTCTTAATTCCGCAAGTAAAGTTGTTTTGGTTGATATGAATATAGTCTGGTGGAGTTTTATGATAGGGTTTTTATCCCACATTTTTATGGACATGTTTACCAAAGAAGGCGTTCCGCTTTTCTTCCCGATTCCATTCAAAATCGGTTTTCCTCCATTTTCATTTTTACGTATAAAAACTGGCGGGATTTTAGAAAAATCGGTTGTATTCCCGGGGCTGATAATTTTAAATATTTATATCTTTTACTCACATTACCAAAAACTCTTAGATTTCTTTAAACATTATGTTAAGTAATTTGATAGAATGAAAATTCGGTATAGAAAGAACTCATCAGATTAACGTGTCAGAAGCCCTGATACATCTGATATTTCGAGTTCAATCTGAGTGAAATTTGAAATATATGGAAAGTGTTGTTGTTGAAAATTTAGTTAAAAAATATAAAAAGGCGCACAAAAATGCGGTTGATGATATTTCCTTTTCCGTTAAAGAAGGAGATTTCTTTGCTTTTCTTGGACCAAACGGCGCCGGCAAAACAACAACAATTTCTATTTTATCGACAACTCTTTCTAAAACATCGGGTAAGGTAACGATTGCGGGATACGATTTGGATAAAAATTCCAGCAAAGTCAGGCAAAATATCGGAGTTATATTCCAAAATCCAAGTCTGGATAAAAACTTAACAGCCGAAGAAAATGTAAGGTTTCATTCAATTTTGTACGGGCTTTACCCATTTGCACCCGCTTACTCTTTTATGCCCGATTCTTATAAAAAGAAAATCAATAAACTTTCGGAACTTTTGGGAATTGAGAAAGAAATTTTTAAGCCAATAAAAACTTTTTCCGGCGGGATGAAGCGAAAACTGGAAATTATCAGGAGCATTATGCACAATCCAAAAGTTTTATTTTTAGACGAGCCTACAGAAGGACTTGACCCAATCAGCAGAAAAAATTTGTGGGAATATTTAAATGAAGTCAGGAAAAAAGAAAAAATTACAGTGTTTCTAACAACACATTACTTGGAAGAAGCGGAAGATGCGAATACAATTTGTATTATCAATCATGGAAAAATACAAATGATGGGCACACCTGAATTTATCAAAAGTAAAATAAAGCAAGATTATCTAATTCTTGACAGTAAAAATAACGACTCTTTAGAAAAAGAATTAAAGCATCATAAATTTACTTACACAAAAAACGGCGTGTTTAAAGTGTCTTTAAAAAATCACACTCCCCAACAAATAATTAAAAAAATTAATACTTCTCTCACAACTTTAAAAATTCACAGCCCGACCCTTGAAGAAGCTTATTTGGAGATAATAGGAGGAAAAGTAAATGAAAACGATTAACGTAATTTTAACAATTGCCTACAGGGATTTGATAAAATTTGTAAGGGACCGTTCGAGAATTATCGCTTCCCTTATTTTCCCTTTTGTTTTTATTGGAGCATTGGGTGGGGGTTTGCAGGCAAACCTTGGAAAACAGGCCGGATATAATTTTTTAATCTTCGTATTTACAGGAGTGTTAGCACAAACACTTTTCCAATCAACAGCGAGTGGGATAATTTCTTTAATAGAAGACAGGGAAAATGATTTTAGCCAGGAATTATTTGTTTCTCCTGTATCCCGTTATATTATAGTGCTTGGAAAAATTATTGGAGAAACTCTGGTTTCTTTGGTCCAAGCAGTCGGCGTTATTATCTTTGGATTTTTGGTTGGGGTGCCGTTTCAGCTTGATATTTTTATAAGGTTATTTCCTGCAATGCTTGTTGCGTGCTTGTTGGGCGGTGCGTTTGGGCTTTTGGTACTGTCTAATCTTAGTAACCAGAGGGCCGCGAATCAGGTTTTTCCGTTTCTAATCTTACCGCAATTTTTTCTGGCAGGAGTTTTTAGCCCGATAAAAAATCTCCCTCCCTATTTATGGGTGCTGTCACGCATTGCCCCAATGACCTATGCCGTTGATTTTATAAGAAATTTGTTTTATCTTGGAAAACCTGAATATAGTAAAGTCGTACTCTATCCTCTATATGTTGATATGATAATAATTGGAATTTTATTCACAGTTTTTCTTGTCGCAGGGACGATAATGTTTATTAGAAACGAGAGAAATAAATGAAGTATCCTAACTTGCCTCAAGTTATAAATGTTGTATAATAAACATCGTTTAAGACTTCTAAAGTTTGGATAATGAGAGAAAAACGCAGAAATCCGACTGTTGCATTTGGTGGAGTTGAACTTGGAAGGTTTGGAAGATTTCAAAGCTACAGATTTGGAATTCTTAATAGCACGTCTTATCAAGAACCTCGTTTTCCCAGACTATCTTTTCTTCAGCCAATAGGACTCTCTCTTAATAGATTTGCTCAAAGAAAAACAGAGCAAATTATTGCAACTGGAATTGCGAATGCAGGAGAAGATGTAGAAAGACTTCGAAGCAGGCTTTGGTTAAGTCATGGTATTATTACCCACACTGATTTACAGTCTGCAGGCTCAAATCCCAGGGCAATTGCAGAGGAAGTCGCAAATCAATACGACCGAAATGGTATTGCCCAAATTAGATATGGTCCAAACAGAGAAGTTATTCCCCAGGAGCTTGTATCTTTAGGCTATTATGAAAGGGCAGACCCGAGAGCAATAGAACAAGCAAGATTTTTTGCAGAAAAATTAAAAGAAATCGACCCAAAGGGTGAAGGCAGAGTTGTTCATATCAGTTCTACTCCGCAAGGAGGCGGAGTTGCGATAATGAGACACGCAGAAATGCGTTTGGCCCGTGAAATGGGATTAAATATGCACTGGCATGTAATGGAGCCAGACTCTGCTGCTTTTGACGTTACTAAAAGAAAATTTCACAATGTTTTTCAGGACGTTGCACCGGAAGGGACGGATTTAACAGACGACAATAAAAGAATCTATCAGGATTGGATTGCTAAAAATGCGGAGATTTTCAGGCCTGTATTTAAAAGTGCAAAGGTGCTAATTATTGATGACCCGCAACCATCAGGTCTTATTCCATATGCCTTAAGAGAAAATCCTGACCTCGTTATTTTATACAGATCCCATATTGAAATTATTAATTCTAAAACAGATACTCCCGGCACAATTCAAAATAAAGTTTGGGAATATCTTTGGAATGGAGATCAAACTTTAGGATTCGATAGTAGTATTAATGGAATACAGGCAGCAAAGGCATTTGTCACACACCCTATTAAAAGTTTTATTCCAACAGAAGTGCCAAGAGAAAGAGTGTTTGGGATGGCGCCAACAACTGACCGTTTTGACGGTCTTAACAAACCTTTATCAAGGCGAGAAATGAAAATTTATTTAGGGGCAATTGATAGAATTCTTACAGATCCCAGATATTATGATTCCGGCGAAATCCCCCAAACAGCAATTGACCATTCAAGACCATATGTTTCACAAAGGGCAAGATTAGATCCGTCAAAGGGATATCCAGACTTAATGATCTCATTTAAAAGGACTTGGGAACAAATAGACTTAGATATAAGAAACGGAGCTAGAAATTTAAAAAGACCACAGCTAGTTATGATTGCAAATACCGCAGCAGATGATCCGGATGCCCAAATAATTTATAATCAATTAAAAGAATTGAGAGGCACTTTTGGCAATCAGGATTTGATTGACGACATCAAAATAATAAGAGCTCCCCATAACGATCTTTTACTCAATGCCGTAACAAGAGGTTCAAGATTTGTAACCCAGCTTTCAACTCGGGAGGGATTTGAATTTAACGTAGAGGAAGCAATTATGAAAGGAAAACCAGTGATAGGTTCGAACAGAGGAGGTATTTATCTGCAAATTGATAATGGCGCGGGTTTTCTTGTTGATCCAGGATCCCCAACTTATCATGATGATGTGTCAGGCCATATGTATGATTTATTTACCAACAAAAAGCTTTATAGAAGAATGAGTAGAAAAGCCCGCAATTCTGCTCACAATGATTTTAAAACAGAAAGAAATATGGCTAATTGGATGTGGCTTTCCTACAACGCTGTAAAGGAAACTAATGATCCTAATCATCCGGGTGAGGTAACTAATGGAAATTTTGGGAGTGATGAAGAAGGGTTAATTGGTTATGTACCAAGAATAGTAGATAGAGAATATGCGCGGTATTTAAATTTGCAAACAACCAGAAGACGTTCAACTAGGGACCTGCAGCTTAATTCAATTTAGTTTTCTAAACAAATTTGAATTGTTGTTTAGCTTTTAAAATTAATCTATAATTGTGACATTGGATATGAATATTTTTCGAAGATTTTGGAAGTTTATTAAATCTCACAAAAAAACTTCTATCACTGCTCTGATTATTCTTGCCGTGCTTTTTTTAATTTTTAGGCCAAAGCCTGCACCTCTTTTAGACACGCAAACGGTTTCACGACAAAATATTACACAAACAATTTCAGTCAGTGGATCAATTGGTGCAAAAAACGCGGCGGTATTGTCCTTTTTAACTTCAGGCACTGTTACTTTTATCGGCGCAAAAGTAAATGATACTGTGTCTGTTGGGCAGACAATTGCAGTACTTGATCAGAGGACGGTTTTAAAGAATTTACAAAACGCACTTTTGGATTATTCAATACAAAGAGATGCGTTTGATCAGACGGGAGCAAATAACGGAGGGTATACAAACCCGAACAACGCAATAAATGATAACGTAAAAAGAGTTTTGCAGGATAACCAGTATAATCTTGATAAGGCTGTTGTTTCTGTAGAGCTTGAAGATTTGGCCAAACAACAATCCGTGCTAACATCCCCAATTTCCGGAGTTGTTACTAAGGCAGATGTTGTTACAACAGGCAGTACCGCAACAACTGCAAACCAGTTTGTGGTAGTTGATCCAAACAGCTTAATTTTTTCTATGGATGTAGATGAGGCGGATGTCGGTAAAGTAATAGTCGGAATGCCGGTTGATGTAACCCTCGATGCATATCCGGACAGTACTTTGCATCTTGCCGTTAGTTCGATTGCGTTTGTAAGCCATACCAGCTCAACCGGCGGAAACGCATTTACAGTTGAAGCAAAAATGCCAAAGGCGGATTTTGGCAAATACAGAATCGGTATGAACGGTAACGCGGAGATTATTCTTTCTGTTGCAAAAAATGTATTAACAGTCCCGATCTCGAGTATTTATAATGATACTTATGTTTATGTTGCAATTAATAAAAGTTATATAAAACGCAAAGTGTCTCTTGGTTTGGAGTCGGATACCGACGTGCAGATTTTGTCAGGTCTAACAGGGGGTGAAAAAGTTGTGCTTGATCCAAGTAAGGTAAAATAATTTTCTATGGCCTCAAAAAAACCCATTATAAGCCTAACAGAGATTAAAAAAGACTATCAAACAGGAGATGTAACTACACAAGTTTTAAAAGGTATTTCTCTCTCAATATATCCTGGTGATTTTGTTGCAATCACAGGGCCATCAGGCAGTGGAAAATCAACCCTTATGAATATTGTTGGAGTTTTAGACACTCCAACCCATGGGAAATATATATTAAACGGATCGGATATTACAGATCTTTCTGAAGATGAATTGGCCGATGTCAGAAACCGCGAAATTGGTTTTGTTTTCCAGTCGTTTAATTTACTTTCCAGAGCTTCTGCTTTGGAAAATGTATGTCTTCCTGCGATCTATGCCGGGACCAGTTCCAAAGACCGTGAAGAAAAAGCAATGCAACTTTTAACAAAAGTAGGTCTTGCTGAGAGAGTGCACAATAAGCCAAACCAACTGTCCGGCGGCCAGCAACAGCGCGTTGCTATTGCCAGAGCGTTAATGAATAATCCGGAAATTATACTGGCCGATGAACCAACCGGGAATTTGGATACAAAATCCGGCGACGATGTTATGAATATTTTAAAAGAATTGAATAAAAATGGAAAAACAATTATTTTAATCACCCACGAACACGACATTGCAAAACAGGCAAAAAAAATAATTCATATTAAGGACGGCTTAATAATAAATTAAAGGTTAAAAATGAAAAATGCAAAGTTAAAGTTTGAAGTTAAAAATTTATCATTTAAAATTGTAATTTTTCACTTCTCACTTTAAATTATTAACTTTTACTATGGATATAAATGAATTAATAAGATTATCGCTACGCGCACTTATTGCCAATAAATTGCGAAGTGTTCTAACAACACTTGGAATTATTATTGGAGTTTTTGCAATTATTCTTTTGGTGTCTCTTGGATCAGGGTTGCAAAAATACATAACAGCACAAATATCAAGTCTTGGGTCAAACCTTATTTTTGTTATACCGGGCGCGCCGGGTGGGGCAAGAAGTCCGGGTGGAATTGTGGCAAACAAATTACTTCTTTCCGACGCACAAACATTGTCTTTTAGGTTAAAAAATATTGCGGATGTTGCTCCTGTTATTCAACAAGCTGCAACCGTCAAATATAAAAACAAAACAGATAAGGGCGTTTCTGTTGCAGGGTCAACTTATAATTATAATCAACTGCTAAATATCCCGATTGAAAAGGGAATTTCATTTACCAAGGCTCAGGAACAATCCGGTGCCAAAGTTGTGATTGTAGGGCAAACCCTTGTAACAAAGCTTTTTGACGGGGGAGACCCGATTGGTAAAAGCATAATTGTCGGCAACAGCAGGTTTACAATAATTGGAATACTGGCAAAAAGAGGTTCTGTTTTTGGGATAGATGAAGATAATACAATCGGCATGCCCATAACAATTGCCCAGCGGGAATTTGGAATAAACAATGTTAATGTTATTTATCTTTCCGCGAAAAGCCCGGATTTAATACCAACTGTCATGGATCAGGCAACAAGAATCTTATTAAGAAGATTATCAGCAGATGACTTTAATTTGCAAACTCAGGATACAGCCCTTTCAACTATCAACAATGTTACAAATATTTTATCTATTGCCCTTGGAGGTATTGCGTCTATTGCTCTCTTGGTTGGTGGTATTGGGGTTGCTAACATAATGCTTGTATCGGTTACAGAAAGGACAAAGGAAATTGGTCTACGTAAAGCCCTTGGTGCAAAACGGAAAGATATTCTTTTGCAGTTTTTGCTTGAGGCCGTTATGCTGTCGGTTGGAGGAGGTTTGGTAGGGATAATTTTAGGACTTGGCGCGTCTTTAATAATCGCAAAAATCTTTGTATCCCAAGTTACGCCCTGGTCTATATTTTTGGCGTTTTCATTTTCCGTTGCTGTCGGGGTAATATTTGGTATGGCACCGGCAATAAAAGCGTCAAAACTGTCGCCGATTGAGGCTTTGCATTATGAATAAACTTATTGATTTATCGCTGCCTTTAAATGAAAACTCTCCGGTTTATCCGGGAGATCCAAAAGTAAAAATCGAACCGTTTTTAACAATTGAAAAAGACGGATGCAATGTTCATACTTTAACTTTTGGAACACACGTTGGAACACATATTGACGCTTCTTCCCATATGGTTGCAGATGGTAAAAATATAAATGAATTTCCTTTAGAAAAATTTACGGGTAAAGGAGTATGCATTGATGTTTCAAATGGATTTGATATTGCAAAAATTAGAGAATTAAAGGTTCAAAAAGACGATATTATTTTGTTCTACAGCGGTTGGGACAGTCATGTTAATAAAGCGGATTATTACACAAATCATCCTGAGATTCCAATAGATATTGCAGAATATTTGGTTTTGTCTCAGGTAAAAATGATAGGAATCGATTTTCCATCACTTGATCATGAGCCTTATCCTGTTCATAAAATATTATTAAAAAACGAAATAATAATTATTGAGTCCTTAACAAATTTAAAAGAATTGGTTGAAAAAAAATTTACCGTTTTTGCTTTTCCTCTTAACGTGGGCGTTGACGGGTCGCCAGTACGGGTTCTGGCGGATCAATATTAAAAGGAATTAAAGGCTCCTGGTCCATAGGAATTGGCGGGATTACCGATGTATCTCTAATAATCTTAAACAATCTGTTTGCTATTTCGTTATGTGCGTTTTGATTTAGATGCCCTGCGCTTGGCCCTTGTGTTATTATAAACTGATCGGATTCTTCCAGTCCAAATTTGGAAACCGCATGGAATGAAAGGCTTTTATCTTTATATTTATCTTTATACTCATCAATTGAGTCCCCTGTTTCTCCAATTATTGCCATTGTAATATGATAAAGCGCTTTTTGTAGGTCTGTTGGGTTGTCAGGGTTATCTTGGTCTCCAATCTGAAGACCTGCCGAGGTAACAGATTGTTCATCTTTTGGCTGGAACGGTACAAACTGAGCTTTTCTGTAATTTATTGGCAAAACAAAAGTAACTTCAATTTTTGATCTACCTTCGCCCATTCTTTCTATGTTTGCATCAGAAAGAATTTGAAGAGCATTTCTTAAGTTTTTGCCAAATTCAGATGTTATCGTTCCATGCCTATCTGCAAGTTCCTTAAGTTTACCAATCTGATCTTGATTTAATCCCTTTACGTTTTGAATCCAGGCCTTATACATTTCTAATTCTGCATTAGTTTTAATCAAATTCCTCCAGTCATCTCCGTTTAAACTTATAACTACACTTACCGGATTTTCATCTCTTACCATTTCGGCTATTAGCGCCTGATTTCCAAGTTGTCTATTCCCCAAAAGGAAATCTCTCGTTCCAACTTCATCCGGGAATTGACCTGTTCCGTTGCCACTTTCTGCTCCAGGAATGGAGTAATTTCTTCCTTCCCAATTCCAGTCCTCTTTAACATGCGGGTCATTAACCCTATGTTGCATTTGATAAGGGAAAGAGCCTGTCTGACCTAACGGATCAAACTCATCCGCTCTTGTGCCTCCTACAAGATTCATGCTGTCTCCAAAAACATACCAATGGACTTTGTCAATTTCATCTCTTGAAAATTCAAGCTCGCGGTCAAGCATTGAAAAATTTCCTAAAAGTTCTTGTTCACTTGGAACCTTATTTAAAAAATCATCCACAAAGTGGTCAACTAGTGGGGCTTCCACTTGCCTTACAAAAACATCATCCCAAAGTGATTTTAACGCAGCAGAAACTCCACCATTGGTAGCTTTTTCAACAATTAGAGCACCAGCAACAGTAGCTGCACCTACTCCGGTTCCCCATAAAAAAAGTCGTCTGCTAATGTTTAGCCATTTTTGATATCTGCTTTGTTTTTGAGGTTGAGCTTCGGGTTCACTTGATGGTCCAAGTAACTCCTGGCCAGCTCTTTTAAATGGTTTAAATGGAATGCTAATAAATCCTCTCCTGCTTCTCCCTGTCATATCTTGTAGTATATCAGAAATGCGCAATAATTCAAAACTTTCAGTCTATTATGTAATAAAATTACCTTGCTGCGCGCACGCGGTCGATTTTAGAGAGGAATTTTTTCCTTGGGCGCAAACTTTCTGGAGTAACTTCTAGTAACTCATCATCTTCAAGAAAATCAAGGTACTGCTCTAAGCTCATTTTTAAAGACGGCGGCAAAATAACAGCAATGTCCGCGTTACTTGAGCGGATGTTTGTTTGCTTTTTTTCCTTTGTAACGTTTATTTCTATGTCGTCTTTTCTTGTGTTTAGCCCTATTATCATCCCTTCGTAAACTTTTGTTCCCGCATCTATAAATGCAGTGCCTCTTTCCCAAACAACATTTAAACCATAAGTTAAGGCGTTACCCGTTTCGGATGAAATGAGCACGCCGTTTCTAATTTTCTCAAGAGCAGGTTTGACAGGTGCATAGCTGTCAAACATCGTATTTATTACAGCTGTACCTTTGGTGTTTGTTAGTAAAACAGAACGTATTCCGAGCAAATTTTTAGAGGGTATTTTATATTCAAGTCTTGTATTGCCTTTGTGGTCCGGCGCCATATTAATCATTTCTCCTCTTCTTACTCCCATCTCCTGGCTTACCGCACCAACATAATCATCAGGAACATCGATAATTGCATTTTCTACAGGTTCCATCTCTTTTCCATCAACCATTTTTGTAATAACTTCGGGTTTACCAACCTGGAATTCATACCCTTCACGCCTTAATGTTTCTATTAGTACAGATAGATGAAGTTCTCCCCTGCCTGAAAGGACAAATTTATCTTCGACTTGTTCAACTCTTAAACTTACATTTGTTTCTAATTCTTTGTTGAGTCTTTCCAGAATTTGGCGCGAATTCGTAAACTTTCCTTCTCTTCCTGCAAAAGGACTGGTATTTGCGCCTAAAGAAATTTTAATTGTCGGTTCTTCAACATGAATTCTGGGAAGAGGAGTTTGGTCCGCCGGGTCTGTTAAGGTATCCCCTATTGCCGCATTGTCAACTCCTGTAATGTCTACAATATCCCCTGGTCCAACTTCTGTTTGTTCTGTTTTTTTAAGCCCGTGCGTTACGGATATTGTTTCTATTCTGCCTTGAACTTTTTTCTCTTGGTCTTTAAGAAGCACAACAGGCTGGCCTTTTCTGGCAACTCCCCGTTTTATACGGCCGATTATATGTTTACCTTTATGCGAATCATAATCTAAAGATGTTACAACCATTTGGAAAGGTCCGTCTTCTACTTTTGGAGACGGAATATAAGCAATAATTTCTTCAAACAGACTCTCCAAAGAGTTGGAATTCCTCGCTTCTTCTTCTGTTTTTCCGCTTTTTCCTTCTCTTCCAATTGCATACAAAACAGGGAATTCGAGCTGATCCTCATGTGTTACGAGTTCTAAAAATAAATCATGGGTATGATTTAGCGTTTCCCCGATATTTGCCAGAGGTTTATCAATTTTATTAATAACAACAATTGTTTTAAGTCCCAGTTCCAATGCTTTTTTTAAAACGAATTTTGTTTGGGGCATAGGGCCTTCTTGGGCGTCAATAATTAGAAGAACTCCGTCTGCCATATTCAATGTGCGTTCAACTTCTCCGGAAAAGTCCGCGTGGCCTGGCGTATCGACAATATTTATTTTAATGCCTTTAAATTCAACTGATGTATTTTTTGCCAAAATAGTAATGCCACGCTCCCTTTCCAAAGGGTTGCTGTCTAAAATTGTTGTTTGCTGCATTTCCGCCTCGTTGTCCCGGAAGGTATGCGATTGCTTGAGTAAAAAATCGACAAGTGTTGTTTTACCATGGTCAACATGGGCGATAATTGCGATATTTCTGATATTTTTAGCTTCCATACGTATAAATTTTTTCTAAACTGATTCCGACTAAATTGGGATGCAGTAAGAAGAGTAATAAAAACGCGCTGTCTAACGCGCAATTACATTATAACACAAGAGAAGAATTACTGTTACTCTGAGCCAATGTTTGGGTTAAAATCCGAAGAACCTGAGTCAGTAATATCCATTTTCCCGCATTTGGGATTTGTTAAGCTCTTAATCCTCTTCTTCTAGAGGGTAATATTGCATTAGGTGGTTTATGTTCCAATAAAAAAGCTGCGAATCCGCGAAAATTTGCTCTAATTCTATCTTGGGGGTTTTCACTTCTTTCGTTGTTAAAATATATTTCTTTTGGGAATGGTATAGATACGGCAGGATAAGGCCCAAATACGTGATTTAACTAATTACCACCCAGCGTAATATTATCGCTGGGTTCAAAACCGGCTGAAAATATAAATTCATAAATCCCGAATTCTATCTTTCCGTGTACTCCTTTGGAGTGCATTGTTTGTAAGCCAGTTGAACGTAATTCTTCGTATGTGTTTTCGTAAGGCGTTAGTTCTATATGAAATCCGTTATGTTTCCCAAGAGCCATTGGCTTCCCATTTGGTTGCACTTTGTATAACAGCTTTTGCATTTTCTGTTGAAAGTTCTCTGTCGCCATTTGTGTCTGCGACATCCTGGATACCAATAGAATTAATTAGTTCTCCCATGGATAAACCTTATACACCCTTTAATCCTATAATGCAAATTGATACTTTTTGTTCTATTGTTTTTTGTATTATTTTCGTATAAATTTTAAGTATGCAAGACAGGATTATTCTTCATATAGATTTTGATTCTTTTTTTGCAAGTGTTGAGCAACAGGACAATATGTCTCTCCGTGGCAAACCGATTGGCGTTACTGCAACAAATGGCCGTACAGCAATCATTGCCGCATCCAAAGAGGCAAAAAGGTTAGGCATCCCAAATGTTACCCGTACTTACGACGCATGGGCTATTTGCCCTTCTCTAATTGTGGTACCAGCGCGTTTTGTAAGATATCTGGAAGTATCCAAACAATTTCTAAGAATTTGCAATAACTTTAGTCCAACGGTAGAAATGTTCTCTCTGGACGAGGTTTTTATGGATATAAGTTTAACAGTTAAGCTTTTTGGTCAAGATTCAATAGGAATTGATAGGTTAATTAAAACATTTAAACAAAAAATAGCCAAAGAAATTGGGCCTTTTATAACCGTAAGTGTTGGGGTTTCGTACAATAAACTTTTGGCAAAACTTGCATCGGGCTTAAATAAACCAAACGGAGTATGTGTTATTACGACAGAAAATATATGGGAAATTTACCAGAAAGCAAATCTTACCGATATTTGTGGGATTGGCAATAGAATTGCAGATAGATTAAATAAAATCGGAGTTTATTCACTTTTGCAACTTAGAGATACGCCTCTTGAGAATTTACTTAATGAATTTGGAGATGTGGAAGGCCATTTTTTAAAACAAGTAGGACTTGGAATAGATAATGAAGAAGTTATTCCATATACGCAACTTTCCCAGGTAAAGTCCGTTGGTAGAAATTACGCATTGCCCCATAACGAATATAATAAAAGAATTATACAACAAAATATATTTGAGTTGTGTGAAGAAGTAAGTTTAAAATTAAGAAGGCTTAATAAAAAAGCAAAAACAATAGGTTTGGGTCTGCGTGGCAGTGAAAATTATTTTCAAAGGAAAAGCTTTAGTGAATATTTAGACAACGGATTTGAAATTTTTAAAATTTGCAAAAGTTTTTATGACAGCTGGAAACCGGAAATGGTACGTATGATTTCCGTTTGGTCAGGTGGCCTAATAGATTCAAATTTTACGCCAATTCCCCTTTTTGAAAAAGCAGAAAAGAAAAACAAGCTGCAGGCAATTATAGATAATATTAACGACAGGTTTGGCGACCATACAATCCGAAACGGATTTCTTCTCTACAGCGATAAGCTGACAACAGTCCCAAACGGTTTTGGAGCAGACACTTATGAAAAATCGCGTTTGTCTAAAGATGTGCCTAATACTAACTTATAGTTGAATATTATAAGATAAGTATGGTATACTTTTTTCATGCCTAAGCCAGAAACAGCAGGAGGAGGACAGAGAAAAGGTTTACAGCCAACCGATGTTACTGGATTATTTAATCCTAGGCAAGTTAACTCCAGAAATACTTCATTAGAAACATTTGCCCCAAAAGTGTATGCACTTTCAAGATTATCCAGAGCAATTCTTTTTATAAATATGGTAGCTCAGGGATTGGGCGAAACTGGAAAAGTCTACGGAGGATTTACCGGCACAGACACTGATCATATTTTTGCAGAAATGCAGGGAAGACCTTACACAGCAAAAATAATAACTAAGAGTGGTAAAGAGGTTACTGCAACAAATACAAGAGGCTTGCTCGATCCCTTAGTTGCTGCCGCAATTGTTTCAAGAGAAGAAAAGCCAAGTATTGCTAGGGCAGGGTCGCAAGCAGATATTAGTGTTTATTCCTTTCCCATTGATGATGAAGGAAATGATAGAGCTTCTCAGTTATCCAACTTGCAGCAACAGGTGGCTTTAGCCGGAGCAATGCTTATTTTTACCGAGCGATTCCCAAGTCTTAGCACAAGTGCTTTTATCGCAGAAAGTGATAATACAGGAGTTGAAAAGATTTCAACAAGATATTCATTAAATGTAATTCATGCAATTGCCCAGGAAATAAAAACACGAAGAGAGCTTCTTGGAAATAACGCCGATATCGGTGAAATAGAGGGTACACGAATTACAGAATTGAGTGGTTTAAAAAGACCGGAACAAGTACTAAACCGTCTCTCAAACGCTGGGCTTTTTGAAAGAAGAGTCCGCGCAGCCGAAGCCGGAGTCAACGTAGATTATTTTCTACCAATAAGAGATGAATATCCTGTATATCCAGAAGGACATCCTACTTATATTAAACAAACAAGGGGCGATGTGTTATCAGTTATGTACAGATTATTCGTACAAAACCCAGGGACTTATTTCTCAAGTAGAGAAATATTTGACTATCTTAAGGTTAATAGTGAAACAGAACGCGCTTGGTTTGGGAAACATGGTAGCCACGATGAAGAAGTCGCAAATCATATTGAGAATAATATAAGAAAAGTAGTGGCAGAATGGGTTCGCGTGGGAGCATTAGAAAGAAGAGGCATAAACGGAATAAGTTTGAATGAGCAGCAAGAGGCAAACCTTTTATTTATCGACGAATTGTTAACCGGAATAATGGAAGAAAGACAACAAGCGATTAGTCTTGGTTTAGCAAAAGCAGCTGAGTATGCGGTCTTTCCAGATGATCCTCAAGCAGATATAAAACATGCCAGAATAGCATCTTTTTTTGAAACAGATATTCAGGGAGAGGAAATAAATTTAGACACCGCAAAATTACAGCAGGGCATTTTATCAGTAATTGCTTCTCAAGATGCAGATAATAATCAGATCGGAATAATTG
>JANWKV010000046.1 GCA_025451195.1 Candidatus Microgenomates bacterium
GTATCCACTGCAAAATGCTGGTTGCAAAAAATAAGGGCAAAGAAATAAGAAGAATCCTTAGCGGAACAACCGCATCTACAAACTCTTTTCTTATAAGAGAAATCAGAGGGGAAAGTATCCAAGCAGGCAGCACAATAAATAAAGAAAGTACAATAAACAGCAAAACGTATTTTTTAACACCCAATAATTCCCCGGCTTTTTTTGCCTTTTCAAGTATTGAGGGATAGAGTGCATTTGATAAAAATAAAGGTATTGAAATCAAGAAATCAAAAAACTTGTACGAAAGGTCATACATTGCGACAGCTTTTGACGTTTGAAAAAGAGAGAGAATAAGAATATCAATTCTGAAATAAATAAGGTTAAAAATAAGCATCAGGCTAACTGGCATTGTTTCTATTGCCAATTTTTTAATAAAGGAAACATTCACTTTTGGAGGAAGTAAGCCCTCTCTTGTAAAAAAAATAGCGAATCCACTTTCGACTACCCCTCCTAAAATGTAACTTCCCAAGACTAAAAACAAAGACGGGAAAACTGCAGTTGACAGAAGGACAAAAATTAATGTCGAGAAAGATCCAATAATACTTGAGATCATAAAAAATTCATATGACAGTTCACGCTGAAAGATTGCAGATGAAGTATATAAAATTCCCTCAGTAATAATTGTAAATGAAAAAATTGTGATACCAAGCCGTACTTGCGGAGAAAACCCAATCTGAGAAACTTCATTGTAAGGCAAAAAGTAAGAGAGACAATTTACAATAAACACAATTACAACTGAGATAACAAACCTCGTATAAAATAACTCCTTAAAGCGAAATTTTGCATCCTCTCTTTGTAAAAAAATTGCATTAAGTCCCAGATCTGTAAATAAATAAAAAAGGGAAACAAATGCGCTTACCTTGGCAAAATCTCCATATCCCAAAATTCCAAGATTTTTGGCAACAATTATTGTTATAAGAAAACTGCTACCAGAAGATGCAAGGCGGGCTATTATCTGGAAAAGGGTATTTGTTGCAATTGTTTTTATCCAATTCACATTACAATTGTATACTCAGCTAACTCAGGTTTGCAAATAGTGTATATATCCGATTACTTGATTTTGATCTCACCAACTTTTGCAAAATCAAGCATGAATGGTATATCATTTTGAAGTCTTTTGGGGAATTAAAGCCCAGCAGTAACCAAGAACGAATGCCAGCAAGATTTGTCCTTGTTGAATGGTCAAAAAAAAGTGGTCTGTTAAGCCAAGAGTTACAACAGATGCCAAAGAAAAAAATGCAGTAACTATAAGAAATCGTTCTTTTATTTTTGTTTTTTTGTAAAGTTTAAAAAGCCCGAGTGTGGTTTTTACCAAAAACCAAAGCACAAACCCAAATCCGAAAAATCCAATTTCTGACAAGATCAACAAAAAAATGTTATGCACCGGCTGAAGTAAATCAGGCTTATCAATTCCGATAAATGCAGGGAGGTTTGGCATAAAATTCAAAAGGCCAACTCCAAAAACCGGATGCTTTTTTATCATTTGGAAAGAGGCAGATGCTAGAATTGCTCTTTGTGCGATTGATTCTTCACCTAAGGAAGTCGAGGAAATATGGATTAAGACTGATGGAAAACTTAAGGCTCCAAAAAGAAATATGCAGATAAGCGCAAAAGAGATAATAACAGACATAATTTCTTTATGGAATTCTTTTTGAGACAGGAGATAAATGCAAAAGTAAATAAGAAGCGCCAACCAAAAAATTGTAGCAACTCTTCCGAAAGTAAGAATTAACGTAAACGTACCCAGAAAAAGTGAAACGATAAACAAACTTTTTTCCCATTTTTCCTTAGCTAGGATTAAACCCCCAAAAACAATAATCATTCCAATTACTAAAAATCCTGCCAAAACATTTGGATGAGAAAAAGTTGCATATGGACGAAGAATTAAATTTCCTTCAACAGATACGTTTGCAATTCCGGGAGTTGAAGACGTAAAAAATCTTTCTCCCAGAAAATAAAACATCCCACCAATAGATCCATGACGGAGGAACTGTAAAATTGCAATTGTGCTTTCATAGATAATTCCTACCGAAAAAAGTACAAAAACGAGAACAAAATGCCGTTTCTTCGCTAAAAATTTCCTTATTGCAAATGAAAATAACAATAATTCTATGAATTTTAAAAATCCATACCACCCAAGAAGGGGAGCGAGGGAGAAATAAATTTCCACCCCAAGTAAAATTAAAAAGAATGCAACCTTAAAAGAAATAAAAATTCTTTTCTTCCAATACAATGCGAAAATAAAAAGCAGAATAACAATATCGCTTACATATAAAGTGGGGGAGAGGTAATCTATACGCGACCCTAGTATAAATGAAAACGAGGGCCAAAAATGTTTTCCAAATTGCGTTGGAAGAAATAAAACAACAAGACTGAATAGAAACGCTGTCATAAGCCGCGAGCAGCCTACATAGAATACCAAACCAATCCCCAATTTACAATTGTTTGCCTTAAACATTAAATATTAGTTTCTAAGCTATCTTAAAATGGGAGATTGAAAATTTATTAAAATGGGTTGATAAATAAAAATTTCTTTGGGGATTAACTCTTTGGATAAATAGTAAGGACCCTATCCCGACCTACACCAGTTGATTCAGATACTATTTCTCCATCTTCCTGGACAATCATGTGAACAAATCGTCTTTCCCAAGATTTAAGGTTAGGGAGCGAGACTCCTGTTTTATCAGTAAGCGCCTTTTCTTTTGCTTCCTTTACTATAGACTGCAAGTATTCCATTCTGTTTTTCTTATACTGACCAACCTCAACAGAGATTCTTACAAATTTCCCCAATGCTTTAGCAATAACAAGAGATAAAAGAAGCTGTATTGCCTCTAGGGTTTCGCCATGGTATCCAATTAGAATACCATTCTCATCTTCTGTCTCAAGATTTACTTCTACGCCTTCTTCAAGCTCTTGAATACTAATTGGAGCAGATACTCCAAGTACGTCAAGAAATTCTTTTGTTTTTTTTTCAATTTGTTTTAGTTCTTTTTTATCCATACGTTTACAAATTAAAAGTTCGAAATTAAAAATTAAAAGTTATAGTGTTTTATTTTATAATATAAATCCTGCGCTTTAAACTTTGAATTTTAAGTTTTTAAGTTTATCTATCCATTCCTGTGCCCCGCCCCAACCGTTTTGTACTTTATATTGCTGTATAATACCAAAAATCGTGAACGTATTCCAGTACAAAGACATTCCAAGGGGTAAAGAGTATGAGAAAAATCCGATCATAGCGGGGAATATATAGAGAGATTGAGTTTGCATTGCTGAGGAAAAGTCTTCTTTTTTCGGCTCTTCTTTTTTATCCTGCAGGTCTTTTGCAACACCAAACATCATCTTTGATTGAAAAAACTGCAAAAGGGCGGTAACAACTGGAAAAAGTAATATCAAAAACCCGATACTGGTAAGAAGGTGTGATGGGGCTTGGCCAAGAGGAAGTCCAAAGAAGCTCAAATCCATAGGGCTTTTTAATTTTAAAAACGGGAGTTGAATTGCACTGTTTATGTTTTTTAAAACAACATCCGCTTTTGTTTTAACAATATCATTTAAAAGACCGTATAAACCCCATATAATGGGGAGTTGGATAATAACAGGCAGGCATCCCGCCAAAGGATTTACTCCATGTTCTTTATACAGCTTCATTGTTTCTGCTTGCAACGTTTTTGCATCGTTTTTGTGTTTTTCTTTAAGCTTATTTAAGTGTGGGGCAATCTTTTGCATTTTATGAGAAGCACGAAGCTGTGCCCCTGTTAAAGGCCATAAAACAAGTCTTATGATAACAGTTAGAAGAATTATTGAAAATCCCAGAGCAAACGGAACATGAAGAAAGATTAAAATCTGATAAATTCCTAAAAGAACATATAAAATAGGCAATTTAAGCGGGAAAAGAAAGGGATTCATGTATTTTGTATTCTACCATAGCGATTGACAAGAGAGCAAACGGATAAGTCCTAATTTTGTCCCTTTTAGAATTCCGTATTTTTCAATTCTCTGCTTTGCAAATTCCGAACAAGAAACTTTATATCTGCATTTTGTGCCAAAAACAACGGTAAAAATAGGGGAGAGTGTAACCTGATAAATTGTAATCAGTAAAATAAACAGCTTAGTCATGCAATTTGCCCGCAAATCCTTCCAAACCAACTGATATTTCTTCCTGAGTTTTATTTATTAGACTTGATCTTCCAATAACCAGCATGTCGTAGCCTTTGTTTATTTCCGGGTGAAGCCTTTCAAAGTATGAACGAATCAGTCTTTTTGCCCTGCTTCTGGCTGTTGCTCTTTTATCGACTTTTTTTGAAATTATAAAAGCGTATCTATTAAAATCAAAGTCGTTTTTTTTTAACTTAATAACGCAAAAGTTTGTTGTAAAAAATGGACTGCCTGAGAATTTTACTGAGGAGGGGAGCCTGAATTTTTTGGCAAACATTATACTGTTACTCTTTTACGCTTTTCTGCTCTTCTTCTTTTCAAAACTTTTCTTCCTCCATAAGAATTACTGCGGGACAGAAATCCATGTTTTCTTTTTCTTTTTACCTTTTTTAGCGTTCTAAACTTTTCCATATCAAAATTATACCAAAGAATGATCAATGTGTCCACACCGCTCAATTATTATTTTCCCGCGGAGTAATAGGAAAATAAAAATTCTGATTATAAACTATTATAAATTGTGCTGGATGTATCTACTTGTGATCTCTTGACAAAAAGTTATCCACATTATTAAATTGCTCTTACCATGAATGAAGAACAGCTTTGGAAAAAAATCCTCATAAAAGTAAAGAGTGAAGTGTCAACTGCAAATTTTTTTCTCCTTTTTAAACAGACAGAACTCTTATCCCTGGAAAATAACCTTGCAACTATTAGCGCTCCGTCAACAATGATTATTAACATGATCCAAAAAAAATACCTTTCAATTGTCCAGGACGCACTTGAAAAAGAAACCGGTTTAAAAACAGATGTTGTTTTTACAGTAAAGGCCCAGCAAATACAAAATGATAGCGGAAATTCCGGCCCGCTATTTGAAGTAAAAGAACCCTTTGTGCCCAAATCCGTTGGACACTTGCCAAGGGTTAGGGCTGATTTTACTTTTCAAACACTTGCTGTGGCTTCATCAAACCAGTTGGCCTATGTTTCTGCCCAAACGGTTTCCCAAAATATAGGACATTCATACAATCCGCTTTTTATTTATGGACCAGTTGGCGTTGGAAAAACTCATTTAATGCAAGCAATAGCGAATGAGGTTTACGCAAAAAGTCCGGATTTTAAAATTATTTATATAACAAGTGAGGAATTTACAAACGAGGTTGTTGAAGCAATCAGGGCAAATGACACGGCAAAAATGAAAAGAAGGTTTCGCTCATCAGTTCTTCTAATAATTGATGATGTCCAGTTTATAGCTGGTAAAGACAGAGTCCAGGAAGAACTTTTCCATACATTTAATACTCTTATTGATAGCGGAGGGCAGATTATTTTGTCTTCTGACAGGCCTCCCAGTGAAATAAAAAAGCTGGAAGCAAGACTTTCTTCAAGGTTTGCCGGAGGATTAACCGTTGATATTGAGCCCCCAGATTTTGAAATGCGAACAGCAATAATTTTAAAAAAGGCGGAAAAATTTGGTTTTGACATTTCTATTGAGATTGCCAAAGCAATTGCAGAAAAAGAGCAGGACGTAAGAAGTCTGGAGGGAGCACTTTTAAGAATTGTTACTCAGGCATCAACCGGAAAGCAGGAATTAACCCCGGAAATGGCATTAAGAATGCTGAATGGTAAAAAAGAAAACATAACAGGATTATTCCATTCCGAAGACATTGTAAAAACAGCGTGCGAGTTTTACGCAATAAAACCTACGCAGTTAAAAGGCCCCAGGAGAACAGCCTCTCTTGTAAGAGCACGCCAGGTAACAATGTATCTTTTGCAAAAAGAGTTGGGACTCACGCTTTCAGAAATAGGAAACATTCTTGGAGGACGGGACCATACAACAATAATGCATGGTGTAGAAAAAGTGGAAAACATGCTTAAAGAGATACCCTCTTTTTCTGAGGAAATCCAGGGGATAACCCAAACGCTGCGTGGATAAAAATATGGATAACTGCTGTTGTTAAAGTTAACCACAAATTATCCACAAAGTTTTCAACAGGATATCCACTCATAAATTAGCCTTGGAGCCTTGCTTTTTTCCACTTTTCCAGATACACTACTACGACTACAAATAGTTATTATGAAAATAACAGTATTAACAGAAACGCTTCAAAAAAAATTACCTCTTGTTAATCATGCAATATCAAACAGAAATCAATTACCAATACTTGCCTGTTTTCTTTTAGAGGCAAAGGGGGGGAAGCTTGTCATCAAAGCAACGGATTTGGAAATTGGAATAGAAATAATTATTCCTGTTAACATAGAAGAGGAGGGTTCCACAACAGTCCCGGCTAAGCTATTTACAGAACTTATAAATGCCCTACCTCCAGAAAAAATAACCATTGAGGTAAAAGAAGGATCGGTATTTATTCAAAGTAAAAAAACAAAAAGTGTTTTACAAACAATAGCTAAAGAAGAGTTTCCTATCTTATACGAGGATAAAGGGGAAAAGATCTTTGAGACAAATCCAATTGAGTTTAAAAAAAATTTGTCGACAGTTGTTTTTGCAGCTAGTATAGAATCCTCAAGGCCGGCTCTTTCTGGAATTCTAATTAAAAAAGAAGGGGAAGGGCTTATTTTTGTAGCAACAGACGGGTATAGGCTTTCTTTAAAAAAAGATGATAAGCAAAAAACGAAAGAGGATGAAAAACCCCTTATTATTCCATCAAGAATAATTAGGGAAGCGCTTTCTTTGAAAGAAGATTCTCCAATTGAGGTTTTTATTTCTACAAATCACAACCAGATCATTTTTTTTCAGGAAGAAACTCTTCTTGTGGGGCGCCTAATTGAGGCTGAATTTCCAAATTATCAAAAGATTATTCCAACAGACCTGTCGGCAAAAGTTACTTTTGACCGCGAAGAACTTTTAAAAGCTGTAAAAACTTGCAGTGTTTTTGCAAGAGACTCGGCAAATATTATTACGCTTTCTTTAAAAAAAGATAAAATAATAGTTTCGGCCAAAACTCCTTCTCTTGGGGAGAACACAGACGAGGTGGAAGCTCAATTAATTGGTGAAGAAAATGAAATCGCTTTTAACGCCAGATATCTTCTGGACGTTTTAGGAGCTGTTGAAGAAGAATCGATGTATTTTGAGATGACAGGTCCTTTAAATGCTGGGGTTTTTAGAATTGCCAACGACCCAAGCTTTCTCCACCTTATAATGCCCATTAGAACATA
>JANWKV010000047.1 GCA_025451195.1 Candidatus Microgenomates bacterium
AAACTACTTACTACTTTTATGATCCATAACCATAAAGATTTATTCGCCTTTCGGCGAAAGACCACCCCTACGCTTTGCTCAGGGTCTTCGGTTCTCCCAGAACCTCGATATGCGACCTCTCCTTTAATTCTAAGAGTGTTGCCCTGTTGAGGGCGACCTCTCTAATAATTACAATTATATACTAATTAGCTTCAAATATAAATAAAATAAGAATTACCTATTAGTAAATGATAAAGATTATCTTAATATTCAGTTTAAAATTATGAAATAACCAGTATGTTTTATATAATGTAAATTAATTATGGGACTTAGAGAAAGATTTCATCAAATTGGAAAAGGATTTGCAGAAAGAAGACGAATAAAGCTTGCAAGAGTTGCTGTCAGGGAACATAAAAGAGCTCATATTGAGAAACAAAAAAAAGAATTGACAGAGAAGAAGAGAAATCAAGGAGAAATTAGACAGTTAATGATAGACGCAGATAAGGCAGTTGATTTAAGAAGTCAATTATTATCTATAAGAGATTTCCTAAATGGACACAAACCAGATGGGGGTGGTCCTTGGAAATTAATTGAAGTTTCTGGTTTGGTAGGAACTCAAGGAGCACATGGTTTTGCTCTAATTAGAAAAAATACAGGGTTTAAGGATACTGTATTTACAAAGAAGGAAAGATATTCATATATTTTTGTAGGTAGATATTTCAAAGGCAAAGAAATTAAAGTAGGAGAAGGGGAAGAGGCTAAAAAACACGTTGTCTGGGATGTTGGAGAGGAAAGCGTAGAAAATTTAACTATTAGAGCTGGTGAAACAGCAAGATATTACAATGTTAACAGTGCTACCGCTACTAATCGTATTATACCTACTATAAAACACCTTAGAAAAGTAATTATAGACGATTCTCCCCTTCATGTTGATCACTATGTTTCTTATCTTGCAGATGTGCATGGTGCAACTAAACCATTTTCTTCTACATCAAGACTACAAATTGCTGTTGGTAAAGTTGCTGAAATAAAACAAAATTTAAAAAATTCTTCATGGGGGAAGAATAAAAGAGATACTATAAAAGGAGAAGCTATGAGATTTATGGAAGGCATAGAAACCTATAATCAAAGACTAGAAGAAGGAGGTAGGGGAATAAGAAGATTTCATATTTATCGCGGCTGAATAAGTCTTGCAAATATATATCCGATAAATGCTGCAGAAAGTCCAATAATAACCATCCTAATTCCATTTTTCCACCAGGAGCCAATAAGAGATAATGCTTGATATGTTCCGACCCCAAATAAACAAAAAGCACACAAAACTACAGATAAGAAAAGTTCTGTTTGAAAAAGAGTTGTTGTGCCACCAAATATAAAAGGTATAAGGGGAATAATGCTTCCAATTGCTGTTGTTAAGCCAACAACTATCGCACTTCTTAAAATATTTTTTGCCTCCACTTTTTCTATGCCTAATTCTTCCCTCATCATTGTGTCTACCCAGATTTTTTTATCACTAACAATTGTTTTAACAATTTCTTCAAGTACTTTGCCATTGAATCCTTTCTGCTCAAAAATCCGTCTTACTTCTTCTTTTTCCATTTCCGGGTAATCTTCAATTTCTTTTTTTTCTTTTATTCTTTCTGCTTCGTAATAATCACGTTGTGAAACAGCTGATGTATAAGCAACTGCTCCCATGGAAATTGATTCCGCTGCAGATGCAGCCAGAACCGTTGCAATAAGGATGTGAACATTGCCACCTGCCGCGGCAATTCCTAAAACAATTCCTAATGCATTTACAATGCCATCCTGACCGCCAAGAATGACATCGCGCAGAGGATTACCGGTTATATGTTTTTCCTGATGATTTTTGTGATGTTCGAAATCTGCTTGCGTAGGGCGAATATTTTGAGAGGATGTCATAAGCAAATTATAGCAAAGCAGGTTTAAAATAGGCTAAATACTCTGTGTTTCCACCCTTGCCACCAACAATAGGGGATTTTACAAAACCTTTGTTATCAACAGAAAATTCATTTTCAATTTTTTTAACCGTTTGTTTTGCAACATCTTCGGCAATATATTCATCTAAAACACCTTTTTTAAGAAGTTTTTTATTTGCTTCGTAATGAGGTTTAATGAGGGTTAAAATTTCTCCGTTTGACTTTAAGTTGGCAATAATATTTGGAAAAACAAATTCCTGCTTTGTCCAGGAAGTATCATTTGTAATTAAATCCATTTTTTCAGGTAAAGAAACATGAATGGCGTTTGTTTTTTCCAAAACTACTACGCGTGGATTATTCCGCAGTCTCCACGCAAGCTCACCGTATGCGGTGTCGACAGAATAAACTTTTAAAGCGCCCTGTTTTAAAAGACAATCAACAAATCCTCCGGTTGACGAGCCGAAATCAGCACAAATTTTATCTTTAACATCGATTTTAAATTCTTTTAACGCAAAACTTAGTTTTTCTCCCGCGCGGGAAACAAAAATCGTATTATTTGATGGCATTTTTAATTACGGAAATAAAATATTCGTGCATTCTCGTGTCACTTGTTAATTCCGGATGGAAACTTGTTGCCAACATGTTTTTCTCTTTTGCAGCGACAATTGTTCCATCTTCAAGCTTGGATAAAATTTCAATTTCTGGGCCGGCGCTTACAATCCACGGAGCCCTAATAAAAGTCGCATGCAGAGTTTTTTCTCCAAGTGACTTTATCTTTAAATCAACTTCAAAGCTGTCAATTTGTCTCCCGAACGCATTCCTGTTAACTTCTATGTCCATTAAGCCTAAAGGAATAGGTTTATCTTGAGTAAGTTTTTTTGCAAGAAGAATCATGCCGGCACATGTTCCCCAAACAGGCAAGCCTTCCTGAATTTTTATTTTTAAAGGTTCTCTTAGTTCAAATGCGTCTAAAAGCTTTGCCATTGTTGTGCTTTCTCCGCCCGGCATAATAAGGCCATCAATATTTTCCAAATCTCTTGGTAGCTTTACTTCTTTTGCGGAAACGCCAAGTCTCTCAAGAGTCAGAATGTGTTCCAAAAAATCCCCTTGCAGTGCAAGAACGCCGATCACCAAGCCGTCATTCCGGACTTGGTCCAGAATCTTCTTAGAAGATCCTGAAACAAGTTTAGGATGACGTTGATTCGCAATCTGCCAAGAAATAGGAGTAGGAATTTTCATAAAATTTATTTATTGGTCATCCCAACCAAAGTGGAGGGATATATCTTTCATAAGTGAGATTTCTCGACTGTGCTCGAAATGACATAAAATTACCATCCTCTTGTTGCAAGAAGATTTTCCGGAGAAAGTGTTTTAATATCTATTGACTGCATTGCATCGCCCAGTCCTTTTGAAACCTCAGCGATAATCTCGGGATTTTTATAATGGGTTGTTGCCGCAACAATTGCTTTTGCACGTTTACTAGGATTTGAAGATTTATAAATTCCGGAACCAACAAAAACACCATCGCTTCCAAGTTGCATCATAAGGGCGGCATCGGATGGTGTTGCAATTCCGCCTGCTGCAAAATTGACAACCGGAAGCCTTTTTAATTTTTTAACTTCTTTTATCAAATCGACAGGCACTCTATATTCTTTTGCAATTTCAATTAATTGTTTTTCAGACATATTTTGCAAAGCTTCAATTTCTTTTGTTACGGCCCGTTGGTGTCTGACAGCTTCGACAACGTTTCCTGTGCCGGCTTCACCTTTTGTGCGTATCATCGTCGCGCCCTCATTAATTCTTCTTAAAGCTTCGCCCAAATTCCGGCAACCGCAAACAAAAGGTACTTTAAAATTATGTTTGTCAACGTGATTTTCTTCATCTGCCGGAGTTAAAACTTCGGATTCGTCTATGTAATCTATTCCCAAGCTTTCCAATACCTGTGCTTCAACGAAGTGTCCAATTCTGCACTTTGCCATAACGGGGATAGAAACAGCACCCATTATTTTTATAATCATTTCAGGGTCTGACATTCGGGCCACTCCACCTGCAGCTCTAATGTCTGCCGGGACTCTTTCTAAAGCCATAACCGCACACGCTCCGGCATCTTCGGCAATCTTTGCCTGTTCGGCATTTACAACATCCATAATAACCCCGCCCTTGAGCATTTGAGCAAGGCCAACTTTAACTTCCCAGGATCCTTTTACTGATTTCATGCATTTGGATTATACATCGGCGCATACTCCTTTGACAATCTTACTGGGTGAGATTAAAATTAGCCCACGCTTATTGGCGTAACATGAAAATAAGCAAATAATCAATTAAACAAATAAACAAATCAATTTCAAATTAACAAATGAAAAATGAATAAGAAAATTGTAATGTTGACAGCTTGGGATTTTCCAACGGCAAAGATTTTAGACGAGGCAGAAGTCGACTATATTTTGGTAGGAGATAGTCTTTCCATGGCAATTTTAGGTCATAAGGACACAAAAAATATTGGAATGGATGAAATGCTCCACCACTTAAAAGCAGTTGTTTTGGGAGCAATAAATACAACTGTTATTGCGGATATGCCGATTAGGTCGTATAGCGACAGCAAAAAAGCACTTTTGAACGCTAAAAAATTTATTAAAACAGGGGCAGAAATGGTTAAAATTGAAGGTAATAAAACAAAAATAGTAGAACACTTGGTAAAGAATAAAATTAAAGTTGTTGGCCATTTGGGTCTTTTGCCGCAAACAGCCGCTTCTTACAAAGTGCAGGGAAGAGATATAAAAGAAGCAAATAAAATTTTAAATGATGCAGTGTCTTTGGAAAAAGCAGGCATAAAACTTTTAATCTTGGAATGTATTCCTGTCAATCTCGCAAAAAAAATTACAGGCGTATTAAAAATTCCAACAATTGGGATAGGCGCGGGAAAATATACAACCGGACAGGTTTTGGTGCTGGCGGATGTTATTGGGTTAACCGGCAAAAAATTAAAAATGGCAAAACAGTATGTAGATGTAAAAGCAGAAATTGCAAAGGCTGTTGAAATGTTTAAAAAAGATGTTTCAGAAGAAAGATTTCCAGCAGATGAAAACAGTTTTATATGATAGATCCAAAACATCCACGGGCAAAATCCCTAAAAACTCGCGAGGAAATAATTCATGGAGTAGATATTGGAATAACATCTATAAATGGTTTAATTGCTCAAGGAAGAGGGGAGGCTTTTGATTATTTGTTGGGTGAAAATACAAACAATTTTGCAAAAGAAGCAATTAGGGCAGCAGCAGCAATGCTGTTTTTAGCAAAAGATCCTGTTTTATCGGTCAACGGAAACACAGCAGCACTCGTTGTAAAAGAATATATTGAGCTTTCGAATCTTTTGCATTGTCCAATTGAAATTAACTTGTTTCATAAAACAAAAGAAAGAGAATTAAGGATAAAAAGTTATCTAGAAAGCTTGAGAGCAAAAAATGTTCTTGTTTCAAATTCCAAAACAAAAATATCAAGTATTGCCAGCAAGAGGAAGTTTGTAAATCCAAAAGGTATTGGAAAAGCAGATGTAGTTTTTGTTCCTTTGGAAGACGGGGACAGAACAGAAGAGCTTATTAAATTAGGGAAAAAGGTCATTACGATTGATTTAAATCCAATGTCCCGCACAGCCCAAAAGGCAACGATAACAATTGTTGATAATATTATTCGTGCATTTCCACTACTTATTAAAGAAACAAAAAGATTGCAATCATTTAAAAAAGATGAATTAAAAAAGTTCGTGAGAGAATTTTCAAATAAAAAAATATTAAATGCTGCAGAAGAAAAAATCAGAAAAAGTTTCTAGTGCGGAGGAGACAGGATTTGAACCTGCGCGAGCTGTAAAGCTCAAGGGTTTAGCGAACCCCCGCAATGGACCGCTATGCGACTCCTCCGTGCGGAAAGTATACCACAGAAAACTTTCAAAACGAAGTTTGCTAAACTAAAATTGTGGCTATTTTAGATATTCTTTTCCCTAAGAGGTGTATTAACTGCAAAAAATTTGGAGATTATGTTTGCGCGGATTGCTTTACCCGTTTTTCTTTTGACAGCGGGTCGATGTGTTTGGTTTGTGGAAACGGATCAATTGACGGATTAACCCATCCGATTTGCAGAGGGAAATATGTAATAGACGGAGCATTTTGCGGATTTTCTTACAAAGGGATTACAAAGCGGGCAATTTACGTTTTAAAATATCAGCCGTTTCTTTTTGACATTGCGGGCATGCTTTCTGAGCTTTTATACGAATCACTTATACAGCAAGAGCAGTTTATAAAGTTTCTACAAAAAGGTTCAATTATTTTTGTTCCAATTCCCCTCTCTTCAAAGAAACTACGCGCGAGAGGTTATAATCAAGCAAAATTATTGGCTGAAAAATTAGGAAAAAAGTTTTCGATTGGAGTTGAAGAGGTTCTTGAAAGAACTTTTGATACAAAACCACAGTTTAATCTAAAAAGGGAAGAGAGGAGAGAGAATGTGAAAGGAGCGTTTACAATTAATAATGATAAATTATTAATGATTAAGAAAGAGGATAAAACTATTTTTTTAGTTGATGATGTGTTGACAACGGGCTCGACTCTTTTAGAATCGGCAAATGTTATAAAAAGAAACGGAATTGAAAAAGCCTACGGCCTCTGTTTTGCAAGAGATTGGTAGGATGATTTATCCTGTTTTAGGAGTTTTATTGAAATGATGTTCTAGTTGTTTTTTGATAAATCTCCAGCCAGCGCCACTCTTAAGAAAAATTTCACGACCTATTGCATCTTTTCTTTCCAAATAAGCTTCGTAGTAAATTAATTTCCATGGAGATTTATCTTTAGTAGAAGTTACTTGTTTTTTATTATGTTTAATTATCCTTGATTTTAAATCAGAAGAGAAACCAATAAAGAGACTTTTATCTTTTAGGCTTTGAAGAATATAAACGTAGAACATGAAGTTATTATAAAATGTGCCACGTAAAATTGCTCATTTTATTTGCAATCACGTGGCTCACGTAAAGGTGCAATTTAAAAGCCCCTCTGACCTTTATGGCAAACAGTTTTAAGTGCTTGCCACGTGGTCCGAAGGGCTTTACGTGGTGGAGATGTGGAGTAGTGAACTCCAGTCCAAGAGACAATTTAGAAAACATCTACAAGCTTATTCGGTTTACGTCCGCCAGTTGGCGGAGTCGTCTTTCTTTTATCCAACCGAAAGGAAAAGAAAAATCGAGATTAATAAATACAATAGAAAACTTAATCGCATTTTCTACAGTTTCTTAGCTAATTAGCTCATACTTCCCGCTAAGCGAGGAGATTGTATGAACATCCTTTCTCTGAGTTTTTAAGCAAAGAGAAGTGCAGGGAGATATTGATCTCCTTGCATTGATGTTGCTCTCGCAACGTTAAGGATTGAGTGATCACTTAATGGATCATCATTTATTTTTTTGATTCTGTTTAACGACTATTTATCAAAGTCGGCTTGCAGTTTTTTAAAGTGCTTTCTTGTCGAATCAATTCATCCCCGAAAAAATAAACAAATATACAAATAATCCAATAATCAAATGATTAATTTTTCGCGAATATTGATTCTTTTAAAGTGCGTCGGCTAATTCTAACTCTTGTTCTCTTTCTATGTCTTTTTTCTTCTTAGCCTCTTTCTTTTCGTACTGTTTTTTCCCTTTTCCTAAGGCTAATTCAAGCTTGATTAGACCTCCTCTAGTATACAGGCTGACAGGTACAATTGTCAAATTTGCACCTTCGATTTTGCTCTTTAAAGTCATGATCTCGTTCTTATGCAGAAGTAGCTTTCTTGTGCGTGTTTCGTCAAAGTCTTCGGGTCTGGCATATTTATACGGGAAAACCTTTGAACCAATAAGATAAGCTTCAGACCCCATAATACGTACATGGCTGCCTGTTAAATCAGCGTGGCCCAGTTTAACAGCCTTAACTTCTGGCCCTTGCAGATTTATGCCTGATTCAAAATGCTCAAAAAGTTCGTAGTCAAAGTAAGCACGTTTATTAGTAATCTTCATGAGGTAATGATACTGCTTTCAATAAATCAGGGCAAGACTGCCAAGAAGAAAATTATTTAAGATCAATTTGGTAAACTTTGCCGCCGGATAAAAAGTACACAATCTTGTTTTTTTCAACAACATCAAAATCCTGAGCCGTCCCCAAAAGATCTGATTGATACTGGGATATATAATTACCGGATTTATCCAAAACAACAATACGTTTATTTCCGTTGTCAAGAATATAAACATTATTCATATCAACGCTTGTCGAAATTCTTGTAGGGCCCACAAGCGGCTTATCAAGTCCGCTAACTGCAAAGTTGTCCTGTTTTCCTCTGGTGTATTTACTAATTGTTCCATCGGTTGACAGCAGCCAAATTGACCCATCAATTGCCATTGAGGTAACATTTGTTAGATCAGGTGAAGTGGTAAAGTAATTTGCCTTTCCCGAGGACTTTCCGCCAACGTATTTTATAATACCGTCTTTTTTGTCAACAACATAAAGGTTGCCAAGGTATGCTCCAAGCCCGCCTATATCTTTCCAGTCGCCGGAATTATCAATTGCCGTTTTCTCTTTGCCTCCATTTTTAGGAATTGCGGTTATGGCGTTGTTATTTCCAACATATACATTTGTACTATCTATCGCAGCGTATTTTCCATCCTGATGTTTTATTAAAGCAGACAAGATTTCACTTGACGCGCTGTCGACTTCTTTGGCATCAGCTGTATTTATTTGTGATGCTTTTACGATTGATGTATCTATTTTTTGCATTAAATCTAGGGCTTGTTTTTCCTCTTTTGAGTCTTTTGGAAATTTTGAAACAGCACTACTTAACGTATCTTTTGCCGTTTGAAAATCTTCCCTGGCAAGGTTTTTGTTTAAGTCAATAAGACTTTGTCCTTCGTCATATTTTTTTTGTGCAGGGACGATAGAGGAGGCAACAAGAGCATCTAATTTTGTTTGTTCCTGCTTTTTCATTGAATAATAAATACTTATTCCAAGAATGATTACCAGAATAACGACAATTGTCAAAAGAACCTTCTTTTTGTGGGAAAATTGCATTGTTCCTCTTGATTTTCTGAGTTGAGATTCGTGAAAAATTGCCTGAGTACTACTGCTTTCCCCTTCTTCAATTTGTTCACTTTCTCTATCTTCTTCTTTTGCAGAGCTTATTGAAATATCTTCTTTTTCGCCTGGCACTTCCTCTGACATTTTTTCTGGCAGATTCGCTGCCACTATTTTTTCCCCGACAGGTTTTTCAGGAGTCTCAATAGTTGTGAAGTTTTCTTTTTGTAAATTTTCCCCTTCTTCTTTGTAGGAAAACACAAGAGCGGCTGCAGCGCTTCCTTGATTCTCATGGATTACAGGCGAAAGTGCCTCTGTTATATCCTGCAGTTTGTCGTGTTCAAGACATGGGAGGAGTATATCCGGGGAGACAACATCGCTAAACTGTTCGGTTTCCAAAATAACAATATCGCCGCTCTGTATAAACCCAGATGCGGCTGTAAGATGGTCTTTTTCTTTTTGTTCGAGTAAAACTCCAAGTTTTCCACTGCGCTTCATTAATATTTTGCCGTTTCCGTAGATAAATACATAAAGAATGTTTTCTATAATTACACTTACCATTAAAGAAAGGTCAATTCCTTCTTCAACTTTTTCACAAGTTGTAGTAATTGCCTGTTTTATAGAATTTAGATTCTTACTTTCAAGGGTAAAGTATTCTGCTTCCAAGGTGTTTAATAATTCTTTGCCCAAGCTTGCGAGAGAAACGTCTGTTGTAATGGCTTCTTCTCCGTCTTCATTTTTTAACGGTTTTTGTGTCAAGGCTATAACAGCTGCCAAATTGCCCGCGTTATAAGCCTGAGACCAGGAAGAAAGAGTGGGTGTTGCAACAATCTTGGCGTATGTTAAAGGCGATTTCATATATGTATGCTAAAAACAAAAATACCCAGTAAAATGCCTGCTGTAACGAGTGCGAGAGAAGTAAATCCAAGAATTGCAGATGATATCGGTTGGGTGATAATTTTATCCATAGATCTTATCTGGTTGAGAATAATAAGGTGAAAAATAATGAAAGACAAAATAAAAAACATAAAAATCCACTTATAGAAAAAAAGCGGTTGTAGTGACTGAATAAATGTCAAAAAATCAAAATTTGAAAAATCAAAGTGGGGCATTCTCTTTTTCCTCCTTACCTTTTCCAATTAAAGTTTCCAAAACTTCAACGACAACTTCGGGTTTTGGCACGGCATTAACAAAAAAGTTATCTGTTGCGCCGGCAGTTTGAACAAGTATGTCTCCATAATTAAAAATTGTCCTGATTGTCCCGGCTTGTTGATAGTTTACATCCTGGACCAGAGAGATTTTTGTGGCAGAAATTTTTTTATATACCAAATCTTTAAGTTCAATATCCATAACTCTGCGGGCAGTTATAAGAGAGATATTAAAGTACCAATCCAAAAAACGCAAGAACCCGGCCGAAATTACCAGTAGATAATACATGAAAATGCTTGCAGTTACAAATTGTGCCGGAAAAACTGCCAGTGAAAAACTTGTTGCACTAACAAGATAGTTAACTCCAAATGGTAAAAACAGGAATAATACCGTCGTAAAAATCCAAGGAAAATTAGTTATAAAATGACGCCTTAAAAATAAAAGAATGTGTTCGTTTGCTTCCTGGGTGTCAAAGTAAACTCCCTGGGGGTTTTGCCAGAAAGAAGTAAAAAGGGGCATTCCATTTCTTCTTTCCTGATCATCTGCAAGAATTTCCGAGGGGCTGTCACCTGCCGGTAATGAATTTTTATTTTGCTCATAATCAGTGTCTTTTACATATATTCTTGTGGTTGTTTTTTGTTGTGGACTACTAAGAGGGGCTTCTTGTACTTCATTTTTTTTCTCTTCTAAAAAATTATCTTCTTTTACGTTTATCGGAGTTGATGGTAGATTTTGTGTATTGGCATCCTGTTGTTCTTTTTCATTTTCCGCAACAGGAGATAAAGGTGTTCTTTTGTGCATTACAACACTTTCTTCTTTGGGTTTATCAGTTGCAACAAAAACATCAGGCATATTAAAGAGTAAATATTAAAAGCCTATCAAAAAAAATTACGCAGGAATATAGTACACTTTTCGATACAGTTTGTCATCTCTGTTCAATGTTATATAGAGGGCCGACAATTTGAATGTTGCTTGGAGCGCGCAGATTGAAGTAATTTTTAAAAGTATCACCGTCAAAGCTTTTTGATCCACCGTCACCACTAATTGTAACCGTTGTTGTTTTGCCCGACCCAAAATCTGCAGAAATGCTGATATTTGATACGCTTGAAAATGCACCTGATCCTAATTCTTGTTTTACTTTATCAGCATCCCATGTATCCGTACCATCAGGGTTTGATTTATCAGGCTGGCTTAAATGCGGTTGAGTTGAACTATCTTTTTGGGCAAGCATAATAACGTTTGCTATATCCGCGACTTCCGCACTTGTCAACCATGCTGTATTGTTATCTTGACTGCGTGATCCCCAGTCACAATAAAACCAGGGCGAATCTTTATCATATGCATTATTATTCAAATCCGAAAAGCTGTTAATTGAGCCCGACGCGTCCTGCGCATTTTTTGTGAATGAGGTGCCACTCCAACCAATATCTGCGCTGGAATGTACATACCCACCATGAGTTGAAGAAAACCAGGCTTTAATAGGTTGTCCACCCTGGACCATAACTTGCCCTGATGTTTGATTGACAGCTGCGTCCCAATTTCCACCCTTTGGATTTGTTTGAAAAACCTGACAGTTTTGATTAGCACAAATTGACTCGCCTCCATTATTTGTTGCAGCCAGAACGTAAGACCTTGCCGCAATTGCCTGGGCTTTAAGTGCTGCAAGACCGTTGTCTGTCCATGAATCCGGAACTTCATATATTCTCTTAACATAGTCCTCAAGACTTCCGCTCCAAATAATACTCCCCGAATTTATGCCGTTTCCGTTATTTACATTAATTGTGATACCGGAGAAATTCTGATAACTATCGAAATTATAATATGCGCGTAAGATTTGATCCGAACTTTGCCCTGCTTTTGCCCGTCCCCATGCTCCATATTGGTTAAGTCCAACTCTATTTGGAACACCGTAAGTGAAAAATCCAAATTTTGTACCTGAAAACCCCGGATCTTTATAGGGGTTTATATCACTTGAGCAACCGCCTTGCGTGCTGTAAGCATATAGAGGAATTCCCAAAGATGCGTATTTTTGAGCAAGAAGTTCCTGCTGGCGGGCGCTGAGTTGGGCAATTTGTGTGTTTAATGTTGCCTGATATGCTTTTGCTCCTGTTACAATTTTGTCCAACTTTGCAGATTGATCGTCAAGACTTGCTTTCAAAACCGTAAGTCTTGCTTCTTCGTTTTCCAAAGCCTGTTTTTTTTGTTCAAGATCAACGACCTCAAGAGCAATATTTGTAATTACCAGCTTATCTTGATCTGCTGCAGCTTTTTGATATGCTAAAGTTTGTGTCAGCTCAGAGGCTGTTTTTGAAGAAAGAAACATAATAAGAGGTGAGTTGAAAGAACTTTTAATATAAAAATCTCTTATTTTTTGATCAAGAATAGCTGTTTTTTCTGCAATATTTTTATATCCGTCATCAATATTTTTTTTCTTTTGGGTTACATCTGCATCTATTGCTGCAACGCGGGATTTGATATCTGTAATCTGACTTTGTAAATTATTTAATTCCGATTCCAAAGGGGCGGTTGCATTTATTGACATATTCAGAGCAGTGTTTAAGTCGCTTATTTTTTTTGTCAAATCGTCCAGCTCATCTGAGAAAGATTTGGGAACGATAAAAATATTAAGTAAAAAAAGAAATAGACAAATACAAAGAGTAAACAACACTTTTTTCATAAGAAGGAGATACACTCATTTTATCACTCTTTGCTTATTTTATCTTGCTGATTTGCCGGTTTTTGTGTAGCATTAGAGTATGCAGAAAGTTGACGTAGTGACAGTTGGGGATTCGATCGTAGACATTTATCTTTCCATCCACGACACCGCAAAATACTGCAGGCGCGACCACGAGCATAATGAAATTTGCTTTGAATCAGGTGCCAAAATTTTAATCGATAATGCTGATATTCATTTAGGAGGTAATGCAAGTAATGTAGCAGTTGGGCTTAAGCGTTTAGGTTTTAATGTTGGCCTTGCAGCGGAAATCGGGGACGATGAATTTTCCGGTAAGATTATTAACACATTAACGGAGGAAGGGGTAATTATGGATTTAGTTAAAAAGACAAAAGGAGCCGCCTCAACGTTTTCCCTTATTTTGGGTTTTATGAATGATAGAACTCTTTTTGCCAGACATGTTATACGCGGGCACAATATTTCTTTTGAAGGGGTAAATGCTAAGTGGGTTTATCTCACTTCTTTGGGTAAAGAATGGAAGACGCTTTATAAAAACGTTTATGAATTTATAAAAAACTCCGGAATAAAACTTATGTTTAATCCCGGTACAACCCAATTATCAGAAGGTCGGGAAAATCTTTTTGATTTACTTTCTGTAACAAAGGTTCTAATGGTAAATAGGGAAGAGGCGGAAGAAATTGCATACGGTCAGGTTCAGACATCGGAAAGTGAAAAAACAGATCCTCAATTTTTAACTCAAGAACTTAAAAAGTTAGGCCCAAAGATTGTATGTATTACAGACGGCAAGAAAGGGTCTTATGTTTTATCCGAAACCGGAGAATTTTTATCGCTTGGAATTTTTGACGGGGAAATAGTTGGAAAAACAGGGGCAGGCGACGCGTACTCAGCAGGATTTTTAGGAGCTTTAATATCGGGACTTTCTATTAAAGAGGCAATGAATTGGGGAACCGCAGAGAGCGCATCTGTTGTTGAGCATATTGGAGCAGAAGTTGGTTTGTTGACAAAGGAAGCGCTAATAAAGAGAATGGAAGAAAGTTTAAAAAAAATATAGTTATAATTATGTTTTACTCGCATACGAAATTTTTCTTGTTGTGCAAGTCGCAATCTTTTAAAAAATCATTCATCTTTGCAAACAGCAAGGAATTATTTATAGTCCAATCTTTTACGCCATTAGCTCCAATGCAAGCTTCGAAAAATTTATATGCTCGTTCAAAAAAGATTTAGTTAAAATTTTATGAAGATTTATCTTGCAACAGATCACGCGGGATTTATATTAAAAGAGAATATAAAAAAATATTTACAAGGAAAGGGATTTGAAGTAGAGGATTTTGGGGCATTTTCTTTTAATAAAGATGATGACTATCCGGACTTTATCAGTAAAGCAGCAGAAGCTGTTTCCCAAAACCCTCAAAACAAAGCAATTATTTTTGGAGGTTCAGGACAAGCTGAGGCGATGTTGGCAAATAAGTATAAAAATGTGAGAACAGCCCTTTTTTATTCACCCGTTGTACCAACAGAGGCTGCAGATGCAACAGGGCGTGAAAGCAGTGATCCATATGAGATGATAAGATTGACGCGGGAACATAATGATGCAAATATTTTATCTTTAGGCGCAAGGTTTTTAACAGAAGAAGATGCTATAAAAGCAGTTGATATATGGCTTGCAACAGGATTTGATCCAAACAGCAGGCATGCAAGACGAATTGAAAAAATGAAAAAAATTGAGGATACAATGTGATGGATATTATTCCAGACAAATTAAACTACGAAGTAATTCCCGGAATTTTAGAGAAGGAGTGGGATCCTATTAAAAAAAAACTGGAAATTATAAAACCATTTGCGAAAACAGTTCATATAGATATACTGGACGGGATATTTGCACCAAATAAAACTTTTTTAGACCCTTCTCCTCTTGCAGAATTTTCTAAAGATATGAAGCTTGAAGTTCATATGATGGTCGATAATCCTGTTCAGTTTGTTGAGTCTTTTGCTAAAGCAGGATTTACCCGCTTTATCGGGCAAATTGAAAAAATGCCCGATATTGTGGAGTTTGTTTCCAAGGCAGAGGAGTTTGGAGAAGTTGGCTTGGCTCTAGATAGTGATACTCCGGCAGAGAAAATACAAGACTTTCTTTCGGATTTGGATTTTGCTTTTGTCATGACAGTTAAAGCAGGGTTTTCCAATCAATCCTTTTTACCCGAACAACTGGAAAAGGTAAAAAAGCTTAGAGATATGCATGAATGGATTCCGATAGAAGTGGACGGAGGCATAAATGACAGTAATATATTAGATGCAAAAAAAGCAGGTGCCACACGTTTTGTGTCAACAGGATTTATTTTTAACCAAGGGGAAAATCCCCAGAAACAATACGAAAATCTCTGTAACCTAATTAAATAGAAATTCAGCACTTACACTTTTGTAAGATAAAACTTAATTTTCCCGTACTTTTATCCGTAAAAGTACCAAAAGCTCTCGTCAATTGTTATTTTGAAATACTCATCGGTCTTTTGCTTATCGGGTAATTTCACACTTCATCGGCAAGCCGCTGAATCTTCGACCTTCCTCGATCCGCCTTCGGCATCCGAGGAATTCCCCTGATGCGCTCAAGACTTCTTCGCGTTCAAAATAACAAAATGACGAAAAATAAGCCATGCCGTTTATTTGATATTTGATTATTTGTTTATTTTTTGGGTGTCGGTGTCCATGTGGGGAAGACGGCATTACAATTAACACTATTTTCTGTTCCCGCAACAAAATATTCATCAGAACCTCCGCATTTTTTTGCAATAACTCCGCTTGGTGTTGCGGTTGTTTCATCACCGCTGTTTTTTAGAAGTTCTGCAATAATGTTATGCCAGATTGGAGCGGCGCCGGTAATTCCAGATGCCAAAGTTTGACTCATTGGCGAGTTATCGTTATTTCCAACCCAAACAGTCACAAGATATTTCGGGTTTGACGACGGAAAGCCAATTGTCCAGTTATCCCTTTTGTCATCTGAGGTCCCTGTTTTTACAGAAACAGTGTGCCCCGGGATAACTAAGGGGGAATTTGGACCAAATTCCATTGTCCTTGCTTTATTATCAGATAGGATATTGTTAATAATAAAGCTTACTGCTTCCGGTAGAACCTGAATTTTTGTTACTTGTTTTTTTTCCAAAACAGAACCATTGTTATTTGTAATTTTAAGAATAGGATTGATATCTACTCTTTGTCCCAAATTTGCGCTGGTTCCATAGGCAGTTGCCATATCAATCATTGTTGCATCCATTCCCCCAAGCGTAATAGAAAGACCATATTGACCGTTGCTATCCAGAGATGAAATTCCCATTTTTTTTGCGAGGTCAATAAACGTATCAACGCCGATGCTGTTAAGAGTTTTGACTGCCGGAATATTAATCGAGTTTGCAAATGCATCTCTTAAAGAAACCCTTCCGTGAAATTTACCGTCGTAATTAACCGGTGCATAAAAAGTGCCGTTTGTCAGAGGAAAACTAACAGGACTGTCGTCAAGAATGGTGGCAGCGGTAAATCCATGAGACAGGGCGGCGCTATAGGTAATAAGTTTCATGGTACTTCCCGGTTGGCGAAGAGAAGTTGTCAAATTTACTTTACCGTCGGGTAAGCTGTTGTAATCTTTTGATCCAACCATTGCCAAAATATCTCCGTTTGCCGGGTTTGTTATAAGTGCCGCACCATTTGTAAGATTAAGATAATTATCCTGTGCAACTTCTTTGGAAACAATATCCTGCGCCATATTTTGAAGTTTTAGGTCGAGCGTTGTTATAACTTTAAGACCTCCCTTTTCAACTAAGGGTAAACCGTATTTTTTAACCAACCAGTCTTTAATGTACATTACAAAATGAGGTGCTAAAATTGGGGTTTCCTGTGGGATAAAATTAAGCTTTTCGGCATCTGCCTTCTCCATTT
>JANWKV010000048.1 GCA_025451195.1 Candidatus Microgenomates bacterium
AGACAACTATCGAAGTGAATATTACCGCTAATAACTCCGATTCTGTTAATAATTCCGTAAACTCCACTAATAATTCTACAATTCAAAATAACATAAACACCTCTACAAATACCTCAAATACTTATTAAGCCGGATTATACTCGGATGGAACTCTGAGAATCAGTGCGTCAGACGATCAGAATATCAGTAAATCAGAAAATCTGATACGATCATTATTAATGTTAGTTAAAGACGTTACAGACCTTAAAGTGTATAAAGAATCTCTCAGGCTTTTAAAGAAACTTTACGAATTTTTAAGAAAGGTACCGAGTGCTAACCGAGTTCTATCCGAATTTCATCTGATTTTCCAATGTTTATCCTATTGACAAGCCATAATTCCTTTGATAATATTCACTCTTAGTCACTGCCCGACATGATCGGGCTTTTTTATGGCAAATACACAAAAAACAAAACAGGTTGCACAAAGAGTTTTCCAAAATTTGAAAAATTTAAAAAATACAAAATTTGACATTAGTGTTTTGAAAAAAATCAACTACAAAGTTGCCGTTCTAATAGCAATACCCCTTCTTGTTATTATTTTTATATTCACAACTATTATAAGTATCCTTTCCAAGAGCGCGGCTAACAGCTCTGCACAGACAACCACTAACACAAGTTTAATTCCGCCATCCGGTATAGCACAAATCAATAAAGATTTCACTTTTTCACTTAAGGACACAAATGGTAAAAAGATTGGGTCATTTACTTATACCCTCCAAAATGCAGAACTTGACAAACAAATCATTGTTCAGGGTAGTAAGGCAACAGCAATTACAGGCAGGATATTTTTAGTTATAAATTTAAAACTGACTAACTCAGAAGATAACGGGCTTTCCGTAAATACAAAGGATTATGTGAGGCTTTCTGTAAATGGCTCTAGTGAGCAATTGGCTCCGGAAATTCACAATGATCCTGTAGAAGTTCAGGCTATTTCCACAAAATATACTAGAGTCGGGTTTGCAATTGACACATCCGACAAAGATTATTTGTTAAAAGTCGGGGAAATTGACGAGCCTAAAACAGATATTAAGCTTCACTTTGTACAGTAATTTAACAACTTAAGATTTATTATGGAAGAAAACGTGCACTCTAAAGTGTTACTTCTGGAAATTAAAAAAGCCCTCGAAGGAATAGATTATGGAAGCCTTGAAGTAATTGTCCAAA
This sequence comes from Candidatus Microgenomates bacterium, assembly GCA_025451195.1. Classification (GTDB taxonomy): domain Bacteria; phylum Patescibacteriota; class Microgenomatia; order Levybacterales; family UBA12049; genus JANWKV01. Next base: position 1,204 of record JANWKV010000048.1, read on the forward strand.
ATGGTGTCGTCACACAAATAACTGTCAGAAATATTACAAAAACCAGTCTTTCGGTCCACAAAAGACCCTTAATCAGAAATTCGGATGTAACTCAGAATATCAGATAAATCAGGGAACAAGATAATCAGGTATCGGAATGTCAGCGTATCGGAAAATCAGATTGTCAGAATTAATCTGAATTAATCCAAACTCAGATTTTCTGAATGCATCTGATACACGGACCCTCAGACACTCAGAGTTTTACGAGTATCATCTGAATTTCTGAATATTATTTTGGTACTTGACAAGGATATTTTTTTTAGATTATAGTAGTCTTCGTTAGGGTAAACCTAATTAAGCAAAGCTGACCGCAAACGGAGGCTTTTTATTCAACAAATGTTGGATAGAAGGCCTCCGTTTTTTTTGACGTAAGTCCTAAAAGGCGGGAGAGTGCAAATCAGGTACCAGGTGGTACCCGAAATATATAAAGGGAGAGGGGGTGAAAATATTATGAACTTCAAAAAACAATTAGTTACTACAGTAGCAGCAAGTGCAATGATGTTAAATCTTTTAGCACCAGTCGCATTTGCAGACACCTCCATAACCATTTCTGGAAATGGAAGTGACAGCAGTAACACAACAACAGTTACTACCACAAATAGTACAACTGTTGAACAGAGTAACACAGCCAATGTACAAAACAATGTTAACTCAAACGCAGACAGCGGAGGTAACACTGCAAAAGACAACACAGGTGGCAATGTTGATATTGAATCAGGAAATGCAACAGTCAAAGACCAAGTAAAGAATGATCTCAATAGCAATGCAGCAACCGTTGGTTGCCCATGCGGAAATGGTGATACAACAGTTTCTATAACAGGAAACGGATCAGATTCCGAAAATGGAGTCGGATTGTCAAACACCAATAAAACACAAGTTACACAAGCAAATGAAGCCAATGTTAATAATTCAGTGAATGCTGATGCATCAACAGGCGACAACAAAGCATCTGACAATACCGGAGGAAATGTAAAAGTTTACTCAGGTGACGCAAACACACAAGTTGGAGTTTCAACAACAGCTAACGCAAACGTTGCTCAAGTTGGAGGACCAACCGTGGGTGCAGGAGCAGGTAGCTTGTCTGCAATAATCTCTGGAAACGGTTCTGACACAGAAAACGGCATTGAACTCGCACAAACGAACAGTGCAGAAGTATGGCAGGCTAATTCAGCAGATATTAATAATCACGTTAACGCAGACGCAAAGAGTGGAGACAACTATGCAGGTGATAACACCGGCGGAAGTGTCACCGTTTGGTCAGGAGACGCAAACTCTGCAGCAGGAGTTGACAATTCTGTTAACTTCAACAGCGCAGACCTCTCATGCGGATGTCTAGACGACGTTACAGCAAAAGTTGCTGGAAACGGAGAAGAATCAGATAACACTATTGCAGCAGCAGTTGGTGGCGACCAAGGTATATACCAAGGTGGCGCAGATTTCGGAAATTCATCCGATCTCAGTAACTGCATAACATCCAATGGTGATTCTGGTAACAATAATGCCAAAGATAACACTGGTCCAGTGGTTGGTGACCCAACATACGTATTCTCTGGAAACTCTTCTTCAACAAATGGAGTGAGCAATTCAGGAAATGTAAACGTAGTCGGAGCTCCAATTACACTTCCAGGAAACTTTGATTTCCAATTTACTTTTAGTTGGGATCAACTTTTCGGTTCCTTCTTTGGAAGTAATTAATCTTTACGGCTTTGTAGGGTGAATGTTAAGTGCACTCTAACACCACCCTACGAGCCGGAAGATAAGAAACAAATATTTAAATAAACAAAAAAGAATAAAGGAAACAGGATTTAAGAATAAGGATAAATGATTAAGAATCGAATAATGTCACATAAAGCGAATTAAACATAATATGAACAAACTGACAAATAACCTAAAGCAATTTACAGTAGCCCTTTTAATTGGGATGTTACTTATAGGACAAACTGCAATTCCTGTTTTTGCCGATGGTGTGCCAACACAGCCGCCGGTGCCGACTGCACCGAGTGCTCCTTCTACGCCAAGCACGCCAAGTACTCCTTCTACACCAAGCACACCAAGTGTGCCAACACAACCACCAGCCCCAAGCGCCGCACCGCTTCCAACAACACCGCCGGCGGCACCAAGTAGCGTTCCTGCTACACCAACACAACCACCTACTCCCGGCATATCAACACCAACACCAACTCCAACAGTGGCACCAAATACTCAGGGTACGTCAAATTCTCAAACCGGCAATGGTGGAAATACGAGCGGAGGAGACACAACAACAGGAAACAGTAACAATAATTCTTCTCCGACAACACCCGGCACAGGAGGTCAGACACAAAATGGACAATCCGGGTCAACTACAATTAGTACCGGTACTTCAAATGCAAGCGGAGTAATTAACAATTCCGGCAACAGCAATATTGCCACAGGTCAAAGTGCAGGAAGCGATAATTCCGGAAATGGCGCATCGGTTGTAAATTCGGATAACGGAGCAAGTTCTACTAATAATAGCTCTGCAACTACAACAACAAATAATTCAAGCGCTCAAGTTAATAACGCAAACGTAGGAAACTCAATGGTGGAAAGTTCCAATTCCGGTGACAACTCTGCTTCAAAAAACACAGGAGGAAATTCAACCATTTCAACAGGTGATTCAAATACAACAGGAACAATTATCAATGCCGTAAACACAAACATAGATGGCGTATCTGTTGCTACATTTAATGTTGCCGATAATCATATTGGAGATATTGTTCTTAACTTTGGGGAGGCTTGCACGGTTGGATGCGGAGGGACAGGCTCTACGACAGCAGCAAATACAGGGAATGGATCGGGATCAACAAATACCGCCAACGTCGATGGGACAACCAACAACAGTACGTTCCAAAATAATGACGCATCGGTAACAAACGGCATGACCTTGGCGGCAAATTCAGGGGACAATATCGCAAACGATAATACAAACGGAAACTCTACTATCCAAACAGGCAATGCAAATGTTAACGCTAACGTACTTAATCTTGTAAACAATAATATAGCAGGAGATGTGCAACTTGGCGTAGTAAATATTTATGGCAATTTGTATGGAGATATAATTCTTCCATCAGACCAGGTTACCTGCGACAGTACATGTCAGGCCCAAGGAGGCCTTCTTGCAGCAAACACCGGAAATGGAACAGACTCTACCAACGCAAGTAACGTTTCTAACACAACAAATAACAATACCAACCAAAACAATGACGCAAATATAACTAACAATATTAACCTTGACACTTCTAGCGGGAATAACGATACAAATGGTAATACAGGAGGAGATTCAAGTACAACAACAGGCAACACCAGTGCCAACGTACAAGCAATAAATATTGCAAATAATAATGTAGATGGCGGCAACTGGTGGCTGGTTATAGTCAACAAAGCAGGCCAATGGATTGGGGAAATATTAGGGGCACCGCAAGGTGCAACTATGGACGGGTCTGCGGGTACAGAATTTACAACAGATGCCAATGGACAAATATCGGTTGTAAACTCAGGAAACGGATCCGGCTCAACAAATTCCGGCAATGTTTCAAATACAACAAACAACACGACAACTCAATCAAACAACGCAAATATAGTTAATAATCTTAACTTATCGGCAAACACGGGTGGAAACGTTGCAAGCGATAATACCGGTGGAAATTCTGTCATCACAACCGGAGACGCGAAGATAATTGCAAACATAATTAACTTTGTAAACAATAATATAAAGGGTGGCAAACTGGTTGTAACATTGGTCAACGTCTTTGGCAGCTGGCTTGGAGACTTTGTAGGTCCGGGCCAAACAAAACAGAATCACACCCAAACTCAAACAGCGCAAAATCCTTCGAAAAGCTCAGGACAAGGCAATAATAATCAGAACAACAATTCAACTACAACTACATCCGGAAACGGCAGCTCAAATGCGCAGATTACAAACACGGGAAACCAAAATATAGTCCAGGTTGCCGGAGCATACGCAAGTGCATCAAACAACGGTGGCACAACCAAAGTATTGGCAATATCCTCTGTGCAAACAGGATTTGATGCAGTCGCAAATAACGTTGCCAAAAAAATGATTCACTTTAACCTTGCATGGATAATACTCCTCCTGCCTGTACTAATTCTCCTTTTTACAGGCATGAAACTCAGAAAAAGGATTGTAAGACTACTGCCTAAGTAATTGGAAATTACAAACTATGTATAAAGTCAAGAAAATTTTTTTAACGTGTTTATTACTTTTAATAAGTGCAGTTGTAGCACATTCGGCCCATGCTGAAGACATTAACCTTTCTGTTGCGGGAAATGGGGATGGTTCGGACAATTCTGTCACAACAACTGCTCAAGACACAACTACAGTAACACAGTCTAATAATGCCAAGGTTGACAATAACCAGCAAACAACAGCAAATACAGGAGGAAATACAGCATCGGATAATACTTCGGGAAACGGCAATCCAACACAAACAGCCTCTGCCGGGCAAACAACGGTTAGTACAGGGAATGCAACTACAACAACTACCGTCCAAAACACGGGCATAAATACAAATTCAGACACACTAGCAGATTGCGGATGCAATACCCAAATTGCACAATCCGTTATAAACAACGGATCAGGGTCGACTAATACAAATACTGTAAGTGCTACAAACAATGTAGTAAGCAATCAGTCAAATAACGCAAACATTAAAAACAATGTTAGCGTGAGCGCAAATACAGGGGACAATAGTGCAAATAATAACAACGGCAACACATCTATTACAACAGGCAACATAACCGCAAAAACCGATATAATTAATAAAGACATTAATACAAATATTGACCCTGTAGGTTCCTCAAGTAACGTTACAACCAGCATTTCTGGAAATGGAGCAAACACAATTAATACTGTTATTGCAAATATTTTCCAAAACAAAACATCTAATGAAAGTAATATTGCAAACCTTCTAAGCCTTGCATCGATTAACCTTAATACAGGGGAAAACAGCGCAAATAACAATAATGGAAACGTTTCTATAGAAACAGGGGAGATAGAAAGTGTTGCGTTAATAGAAAATGAGCATATAAACAGCAATTTTTATGAGGCTGTGATAACCCCGACCGGCGAAACACCGGGAACACCACAAACTCCTCCCAACCAACAGGTACCACCAACTATGCCTCAAATGGGAGGCGGTGGCGGAGGAAGTGGAACATCTGTATCATCGGGTAATGGGCAAACCTTAGCAGCAGCAATTGCTCCAATGCTTCCGGATACAGGTAATTCACTCAGTTTTTTAGCAACGATTGCCGCACTACTTCTTTTCTTTGCTGGTTTTGGTCTGCGCTTGTATAGCGGTGTTTCGCCTCCAATAAAATTTGCCTAAAATAGGCAGTTAGGTTACAATAACAACCTAATGAAGAAATTCGCCTACTACTTTGGAAACGCCTTGATGGCGTTTTCTCTTTTAATTCTGGTCTATATTTATTACCCGGTTTTTTTAATGTATTTTTTCCCGCCAAGCTTGCCTAAAAACATGGATGTCTACAATTTTTCTTTGGAAATTCCCTCTCTTCATATTTTTTCGCCTGTTTTTACAGGTATTGATCCTTACAATGCCAATGTATACAGAAAAGTTTTAGAAAAGGGGATTGCCCAAGCTAAAGGCACAGGGCTTCCCGGACAAGGCAAAACAATATTTTTATTTGCGCATTCATCCGATGCTCCGTGGAATATAACCCGCTACAATACAATTTTTTATAGACTCCCAGAGTTAAAAAACGGCGCAGAAGTTGTAATTAGAAAAGACAAAAAAGTATACAAATATAAAGTTTTTGCGGAAAGAACAGTCTGGCCCAGTCAGATACAGTACCTGAAAAAAGACAGTGGTAATATTTTAATTCTGCAAACTTGTACGCCTGTTGGTACAGACTGGCAAAGACTTTTGGTTTTTGCAAGACCTGTCTAACCAAAAAGCCCCACCTCATGGGCAGGGCTTTTTTAGTTTAACCTTCCTCTTTTAAATAGAAGGAGAGATTAAGTTTGTGGAACCACCATTATCGATTGTAACAGTTGATGAACCCGCACCAGATGTTACGCTTGATGATCCACCTGTATTACCGCTTGCGCTATTGCCGCCTGTTGCAGCAACCGACCCAACATAATTTGTAACTGTTGTGTCATTAACTTGCTCAAATGTGGTTGTAGTTGCGTTAGTTACTGTAACGGTATTACTAGAACCTTTACCGTTTCCACTAACTGTAACGCTTGTATCACCGGTATCGCAAGGGCAGGTTGAAACATCTCCGACAAGATTTGTGCTTCCATCATTCGTTATTGAAACGTCAGATGTTGCTTTACCGCTTGTTACGGAAACGTTTCCCTTTGTATTGTTGTTTGCTTTATTGCCTCCTGTTGCAGAAATCGACAATACTCCGTTCAAAACAGTTGATCCATTTGATTGGGATACAACTGTTGTATTACTTGTCGTAGTGGTGACTTTATTTGTCGAATTCTTGCCATTATTTTTTAATGTAATGGAAGTTGAAGCAAACGCAGAAGTTGCAACTGTTGCAAAAAGCGCAGCTGTTGCTACTCCGACTCCTATTTTGTGCATTATTGTCATATTTTATTCACCTCCTTTCAAATCTCTTGATTTGAAAGGACACTGAGGTCCGCAGACCGAATGTGTCTCTTCCAAATTTTTTTTCAAGATAGTATAGGATGCCACAATTTCCCGAAAGAACTTACGGCGCCCTTTGTTAAAAAATTTATTTACCTTCTAATAGATCTCAAATATTTTCTATTAGAATTCGAAATATAATAAATTTTAATTGTCATATTACCTTTGTCCATATTATTTTCCTTTTGTAATATTGATATAAAAATCAAATCATAAATTGGTAAGGTTAATTATTAGTCGAATTTCCGGTGTTAGTAATTGTCACTGTGGAGTTGGCACTCCCGCTTGTTACAGTGCTCGAATTATTTGTGTTATTTTCTACCGTGTTTCCTCCTGTATTTGTAGAAGATGTAACAGTTGTTGTTGTATTTGAATTGTTGCTTTGGCTAATATTTGTACTACAGTTACTCGAAACATTTGCGGAATTATCCGACCCGTCTCCGTTACCGGAAATTGTTATTGTTGTATCGCCGCCACAAGTTGGGGTAAGTGTTGGCGTAATAGTTGGGGAAGTAGTTGGAGTTGGTGTTAAGGTTGGGATTGGCGTAAAAGTTGGCGTTGGCGTGGAACTGGGAGTAACAGTTGGAGTTGGGGAAATAAAAGATTCTGCTGTTGCAAATGTATTGCTTGTTGCGGTAGCTTTTGCTGTAAACTGGGCAAATGTTTTTGGAATTAATGTTAGTGCAATAACACCAAATAAAAATAAAATTAAGTAGGCAGGTTTTATAATCATATTTTATTAAGCTGTTTGGGCGCTTTCCAAATTTTCCTGCCCGCCAAAACTTCGCTTTGACGATTGCAGGCGGGTTAGTAATTTTACTTCTGTTTCTTTTTCTATTTCACCTTTAATAATTTTTAATTCCTGTACAACAAGAAGAAGAGCCGGAATAAATATAAACAGTACAAACCCCGGGATTGTTCTCATAAAAAGCACAAGATAACCGAGTAGTGGGAGGCTCAAAATAACTTTACCGGTTACGCTTGTCTGGAATGCTTTTTGCGGGTCGGCAGATTTATTTGCATCTCCTTTTGTCTGGAAAAGTTGCAACCCTCCGACATTGGAAACACTTACAATTCTATGTGTAATATCTTCATCACCCCGTTTAAAAGTGATTACATCACCAACAGAATATTGCTTTTGCTCAATTGTATAAATTAGGCTTTTAGTCTTAATAAAAGGCTCCATACTCCCTGTCATAACAACATAAGATTTGAGCCCGGCAACAGTTATTCGGGAAGTAAGTGATGTAAATAAAGAAAAAACCAAAATTAAAAAGATTACAGATTTGAAAGTTATGTCTAATGTTTTTTTCATATTTTATTTTGTTATCCCCGTTTCTTAACTGTGGGGTTTTTCACCCCACAGTTAAGTATCTATATTTAAGTTATTGACTTGCATTAAAATCAACGTCAAATGATGTTGTTTTGCCTGCAAGAGAACTATCCCCTGTTGGCATTGACACTGTCAATGAACAATCAGCGTCTGTTCCACTAAGAATTTGTCCAAGACTAACAGAACCACCCCTCATTGCCGTAACGTTAAAAGGAGATGGAGTTGTCGTCACACTATTATTCGTACAAGAAAACTGCGTGACCAGCGCATTATCAAGGGCACCATCTGGAGTACCATTAGCAAATGTCGCCGTAACATTTAATGTATCGCTAGAGTTTGTATTGTCATTGTGCAATTTAAAATTAAATGTATGGGAGTAACCCTCGGTTATCTTAGTCCCATTGAACGGATTAGGCAGTGTGTCATGATATGTATTCCCACCATCTGTTGAAATTTGTAAATGTTCCGTTCCTGACGAAAATGTATTACCTATTGTTGTTGCTTGAGCTGTAAACTGTGCAAAGGCGCTTGCTGCAACCATTGTCAATGCAGACAGTATTGACAATCCGCTGAGTGCTATTTTTCTGTTTATCATATTTTATTCACCTCCTTTCAAATCTCTTGATTTGAAAGGACACTGAGGTCCGCAGACCGAATGTGTCTCTTCCAAATCTTTTATCAAGGTAGTATAAGGCCCTGAGATTTTTAAATCTTCAGAATGACAAAATTAACTTTTTGAACATCAAAAAAGACCAACTTTATTCAAGTCGGTCTCCATCATTATAATAAATTATTTGGGCAGGCATTTATAATTACTCTTACAACCAAACAATTATTATATTGTTACTAATTGCAAAAGTCTTGATCATTATAAATACTACAGTCCATAACCTGTCAAGATATACAAAATGTGTAAAAATATATAACAACTAATACAAACTGTCTTTTAGTAAAATACTATCAACTACTTAGCCCGACTGCTAAAAAAGACAACTGTGGGTTGAGAATGACAAAATACAAGCCAAGAAAGAAACCTACAAACTCCCCAAAAAAGTATTGAGGAATAATATAACGTTGGCAAATATTAATTAATTTTAAAGGGATATATATTGAATCTGAGAAGTATTATGATCCCTAAATGGAATCTTATCTTTCTTTGTAAAAGCCATTATTATTGCCTCTAGCTCTCTACATTTAAGACCTTTCCTAATTATCACAGGCTCTTCGCCTGTTAAATCAACCATTACACCTTGCTGCCTGCTGATTGGGTCGTACTCCTGAGCAACAAACTCATCATGGCTTAAGCCGTAATCAATTCCTTGTCTTATTTCTTCCGGAATATTTGTAAATATCCCTTCATTGCCCGTACCGGATTTATTTGCGCTTGAACCAACAATTACAGTACTATCTTCCCAAGATTTGTCAACCAAAAATTGCGTATATTCTCCGGAGTTAATGACAAAGCATGTTGTACCGTCCTTTTTCATTGCGTTTTGATTTGTAAATTTAGCAAGAGAAGTAAAAACTTTATGCTCTTTTCTTTTTAAAATAAATCCGCAAAGTATTTTGCTGTGTTCTATTACATCTATAAGGTGTGTAAATTTTTGAGGAATATCTGCAATTTGCTGCAGAATATCATAACGGGTTATGACTATACATGGCTTGCTAAGGGGCCGACCTTTCAGTTGGTACATTTTAGTAATAGCTTTTTCTCCATTACCCAAAAGGGTATAACCAACTCTGCTTGGTATAATCCCAAGCCCACCGGCTTTTATAGCTTTATAAGCTAATTTAATCTTTTCCTCTATTATAGGTACGCGAACCATAAGCTCAATTTTAACACTTTTATGCCTAAAATAAAATATACCCAACGCAATTCAGTTTGGGTATATCTAACTTACAAAATCATATATAAATTTGATTCTGTAAGTGAATAATTTTAGTTAAAGTCAATTCTTTGTTTTACCATTTAACTTTCTAAAACTTTCTTTGCTTCAAGCGCACACTTGGCATCTTGAGAAACATCCATTGACCCTCCGACTCCTACGGCTCCTACTAATTTATCACCCATCATAACAGGGACCCCCCCGGCAATACCGGTTAATTCTCCGCCAAAAAGTGTATTAAAACCAAAATAAGGTTTTCCCTCTCCTTCATATTTTGCCAACATATCTGTAGGTGCCCCAAGGTTTGCTGCAGTGTATGCCTTGCTATGTGCAAATCTTGGGCTGATAGAAATTGCACCGTCCATACGGCTTACCGCAATTATACTTCCATGATCATCAACAATAACTGTTGTTATCATAGTTCCAAGCTCCTTAGCTTTTTCCTCTGATGCTTCAAGCGCCTTTTTTGCTTTACTAAGACTAATCATCTGTATCACCTCCTTCTTAAATAGACTTAAAATATATCTGTTAATTAAATTTTTAAACACTCCGTAAATTCATCGTATGAGTTAGATTTCGATTTGTCAATAGTTTTTCACGCATTACGGGGTATTTTATATTTTACCCTTTACGTTTAAATTATTGTGTTATAATTTTTTTGACAGTGTTATGACTTTAATTAATTTCAGCAGATTAAAGCACGAGCCAATGATCGGATATTGGAGTAACGAAGAAGTAATGAAAGAAAGCATAAACATCTTAAAGAAAGGAGATGTTATCGGATTCCAATTTGGTCCCGTTTTCGGATTAGGAATTGACGCGCAAAGCGCAAAAGCAAGAAGAAAACTCGAGGGGATTAAAAAGGAAACAAAAATATTAAGTGCACTGATGCCTGCATACCAGCTTCATACACTTATAAAAATGAGTGATATAGATTCAAGGCTTAGAGCATTTGTAGAAAATCCATCAACAATGATGACTATGTTTGGATCTTTAACTTTTTTAGGCATTCCCGTAGATTTCAAAACCGCCAAGAAATTTAACGTGCCTGATTCTTTATTATCCAAACGGAAAAATACTTATTTTCTTCATGGATTGATGCCTAACGGACATAGCTTAATGACTAAATTTGTCAGACAATTACATGTATGTGGAATCGAATACTTTGGTGTCACATCTATGAATGAGAAGGGGAAAAAAGAAATTACAAACGAAAGAGAAGCAAGAGAATTTGTAAAAAAAGAACAACTAAAAATTCTAGCCATTGATGACTTATATAATATGGGGGAGGGTTCTTATCCTATAATAGATTTTACGAACGGCAAAATAATTAGAGCGGCGGGTTTTATCCACCAAGACATACTTCATGCTTTGGTAAAGTTTAAACTGGACACATCAGACATGAAACCGGGCCATTATAACCCAATAGCACACCCGTTAGAAATACTTAATCCCGATACTCCTTCCAATAAAGTAAGATCAGCTATTCTAAATTTGCTATATAAGCAAACAGAAAGTAAAATTTAGAAGTTTTCTTCTGTTAAAAGTTTTCTTAGTTCTTCTTGGGTTAATTCGCGACCAAGCTGTTTGGCTGTTTTTAACACATGTTGAATTGTTACATCTGTTAATTTTGCAGAATCTCCACCTAATTCCAAATTGGCAATAATTACCGTGCTAACACCACTCCACGGACCAACATGTATGGCGTGCTTGCCACCAACCATGAAAGGATCTACGGATGTGTATATTCTTCTTCCCATTTTTTCAAGTTTTTCCGCAAGAAGATGTTCTTTAGAAGCTTTGGCTTCGCGAGATAGTTTTTTAGCCTTCAGCATTGCAGCCGTATGTATTCCAAGAGACGTGGTGTGCGAACGCACACCTAAAACACCATAATTGGGCGCATGCGTATGTGTTATTTTATTATACGAAGACAGTATGGGTAACAACTTATCCATTTTCCATGGACTTTTTATATTAAAGTCATGCAATATTGCCGAACAGTTAATGATTACCGACTCAAGGGGAGTATTTCCAGTTCTTTCTCCAATTCCTCTGGCAACCGTGTGGATTAAATCCGCACCGGCAGATATTGCGACTAAAGCATTTTCTACGTCATTTCCCATATCCCTGTGGCCATGCCATTCAACCAACACATTTTCCGATTTAATTTCTTTAAGATATTGTTTAACAAACTTTACAATTCTATAGGTACCAACCGGCCTTGAAATTCCAATTGTATCTGCAATACAAAAATTACTCGCGCCGTTTTTAACCATTGTTGAAATAATTTTTTTCAGAAATTCCGGTGGAGTTTGAGTTGTATGCTCAGTACCTCCAATAACTTTTATTTTGGCTTCTTTCATCATGGTAATTGCCCAGGCAAGCTGGTTAAGCACAAAATCTTGTTCCCATTCTTCGACAAGAAGCCTGGAAGGAGAACTTCCCATAAAAACAAGTGCTTCTAAATTAGGATTAAGTTCTTTGCATTTAAGAGTCCATTTTACAGAAGCGTCTGTTGCTAAACACAAAACGATTGGAATTACTTTTGGGAAATGTGTTTTCATATTAGATAAGACTCGTTTAATTGCTAAATTTATTTTATTTCCCTCTCCGGGGTATACACCAACAGTTATTCTCTGTATTCCTAAATCGTGTAATAAACTAATATATTTCATCATGTCGCTAACTGAGGGATATTGCGAAACCCCGTGGAGTCCATCTCTCAAATCTTCTGATACTAAACGGATGTTTAAAATTTGTTCTGGTTTTGGTTCTGCGGGAATAAAATCAATTTGAGGTGATTCAGGAGAGGTTTCCGTATTCCAATTAAAATCCAAGGGTAATTCTCCAGATTTTAATTTTGCAATAAGTTCCTTGCTCATTAATACTTATGTGAATTATACTATAGTTAAGAGTAATGGACAACACAAATACCACTAAGGGCCCGGAAAGACAAACAACAGTTAAGGCTTTATGGCGCTTGGAAAAAGCTATATTGGACTCCCTTGACTTTAAAGAAGTTGTTCAGAGGACGGTTGACAGTATCTTAACCGAATTACAACAATTACAGCTTGGATATCGTATTATTGTACTTGCTCTCTTTGATAAAAAAACTAATACATTAAAACGGATAGCAATCTCCCAAACAGATGAAGGAAAAAAGGCTCTGGCAACAACTCCTATTCCTTTCTCTAAAATAGACATTCCTCTTATTGCAAAAGACAATCTCTGCGTTAAGGTGTTTGAAACGGGTATATCAGGTATCACAAGTTTTTGGCCGGATATTCTTTGTCCGCCATTCATAAAAGAAGATGCTATTAAAATTCAGGAAATTGTCGGAATTAAGACAAGTTTGGTTTATCCTGTCACAGGAAAAAATGAAATAACGGGTATAATGATCTTCAGTCTTGTAAAGAACACCGAAGAAATATCTCTGGAAGAAAAAGATCTTATAGAAAGTTTCACAAATATTGCCGGACTTGCAGTACAAAATTCTCAATTATATTCAACATTAGAACAAACTACCGAGGAATTAAGATTTGCCAATGAAAAATTAAAAGAGCTGGATAAGCTAAAGGATGAGTTTGTTTCTTTAGCAAGCCACGAACTAAGAACACCTATGACCGTTATAAAATCTTACCTTTGGATGGTTTTACAGGGAAAGGTAGAAAAAGGGTCTGACAAAGAAAAAGAGTATTTAGGCAGAGTTTATAAATCTACAGAAGATCTAATCTCTTTGGTTAACAGCATGCTTAATGTCTCAAGAATAGAAGCAGGGAAAATTATTGTAGTACCCCAACCCGAAGATATTGTTAAATGGACAAAAGAATTTGCGGAAGACTTAATCCCAAGGCAGCAGGAAACAGGGATAACAATAGAAGTAAAAGATCCATCCCAACCAATTCCGCAAGTTTTGGTGGACAGTGCAAAAATACGGGAGGTCTATACTAATATTATTGGGAATTCATTCAAATTTACCCCCAAGGGAGGCAAAATAACAATTTCTTTTGATGTTAAGGGTGAAAATGTAGAAATACATATTGCAGACAACGGCAAAGGAATAGATAAAGAGGATATGCCAAAACTTTTCCAGAAATTTGGCCAAACAGGAAAAGACGTACTTACAAGACCCTTGGCTCAAGGAACAGGCCTTGGCCTTTATATTACAAAAGCAATAGTAGAACTGCATGGCGGTAAAATTTGGGCGGAGTCAGAAGGGGAAGGCAAAGGCACAACATTTTCTTTTAGCCTTAAAATTGCGACTTCAAAAAATATAGAAGAGGCAAAACAACAAGCGGAAAAAACGCAACAAATTCCCGAATCTGCCACTTTACAGCCTACATCTATATAGCGGTAGGGGGAGGAGACATTGGTGGGTTTGGTCCGCTACCTGCATTTCCTTTTTGCCCATCAAGATACAGTTTGACTTCGCTGATAAAAGTATCCGGTGTTATCTGGCTTTTAATCAGATACCCGTCACCCAAAGACAAAGCTTCTTTTATCTGGGAGTCTTCGTAGAGATTTGTAATAAAAACTGTGGCCTTAGCAACCGGCGTTGTAACCTCTTTTTTAACACGCCTTGCAATTTCGAATCCGTTAATTTCGGGAAGAACAATATCTAAAAGAGCTAAATCCCATCCTCCTTTTTTTAATTTTTCAAGTCCCTCCAGGCCATCTTTTGCCGCTTCAACCATGTATCCTTCCTGCGTTAGAATATCCGTGTATAATTGTCGCAACGACTCGTCGTCTTCAACAACCAATATTTTTTTCTTATCCATTAAATTCAAATTAACATGGGGATTAGAATTTGTCAACACATCTATGAGCCTAGCGTAGAAACGGCTGGAGTTTGGGAATCTTTTTTGTGTAAAAGCATTCTGATTTTTGCGGCAACTTCATCCAAATTTACGTTGGATTTAATTAAAAAATCGCTTATTCCCAAACCCAGTTTTGCCTCTTCCATATTTTCTATCGTACCTGCGTTGGTAAGAATAATTACAGGCGTTAACTTAAACTGAGGTAAATCGCGCAATTTTTTAATCATTGCCTTTCCGTCCAATATAGGCATCATAATATCAACAAGCATTACGTCCGGCAAAAAAGACATAGCTGCTTCAAGCCCAAGTTGCCCATTTGCAGCTCTTACAACATCAAATCCGTCATGCTTTAACTTCATTTCCAGGGCAGTAGCCAGCATATCCTCATCTTCCACAACCAAAACTTTTCCTTGAGTTTGTGCTTGTGCCTGAGCAGAAGTACTTACTGTGTCTGTTTTTGGTGACGCGGCAAAAATTGATTTAAATGTGCCAAATAACCCCATACACTATTTTTACTTGATAGTTTAAAAGATGTCAAACAACAGTATATACTAATTAGTATGCAGTATTTTTTTGACGTTGAATTCCTGGAAAAAAAACAAATTGGAAAAGATATATACGAAGTTATTCTTTCCCTGCAAAAAGGGGAGTTCCATTTTAAACCCGGGCAATATATTTGGCTTACTATACCCAAACTTACCTTTACAGACGCTAAAGGCAACAGGCGCGCTTTTTCAATAAGCTCTGTACCCGATAAAAACCGGATATCTCTTATTGTTAAAGATACAAAATCAGGTTATAAAAATTCTTTATTAAATCTAAACAAAGGCGAAAAACTGCAGGTTGCAGGGCCTTTTGGGTCTTCATTTATTCTGGAAGATAAAGTACTTAAGTCAAATATTGTGTTTATTGCCAAACAAGAATGCATAGCTCCTTTTCTAAGCATTCTCCGATGCGCAACCG
Source organism: Candidatus Microgenomates bacterium (assembly GCA_025451195.1). Lineage (GTDB taxonomy): Bacteria > Patescibacteriota > Microgenomatia > Levybacterales > UBA12049 > JANWKV01. The sequence goes on from JANWKV010000048.1 coordinate 16,907, forward strand.
GAAAAGAAACAGAAGGCAAACAGCTTTTTCTTCTATTTTTTACAACGGACGGTGAGATTTTTTATAAAGAAGAATTTGAAAATTTAGAGTCTCAAAATATTTTAAAACTTACCACTTTTTCAGGAAATTTTTCTTACCAAAATAGCGTTCTTGAAAAAATAAACTTAGCTGAAACCTTTTTTTTTATTAATGGAGATCAATTGTTTGTCAGCGAAACAGTCAAAGCGCTTACTTCAAAAGGAGTTAAAAAAGAAGCGATGGTTTTTGGCGAAAATTATCCGGTAGATGAAAACAACCTTTCCCCGCTGGATATAGAAAAATTTGTTTCCGACAAAAACAATCTGGGATTTTTGGCAATAGAACAGTCCAACCACCACATAACTATAACCGATGTTAACGGTATTATTCTTTTTGCAAATGACGCGGCCCAAAATATAACCGGCTACACAAAAACCGAACTTCTCGGCAACACGCCACGGCTTTGGGGAGGAATAATGGGTAAGGATTTCTATAAAAATTTATGGGAAAGGTTAAAAAATGGAAAATCATTCATAGGCCAGATGACAAACAGGCGTAAAAACGGCCAGCCGTATCATACAATCAGCAATATCGCGCCGATTATAAACAAAGAGGGAAGTGTTAAAGGATTTATAGATACAGAAGAAGATATAACCCAGCAGGTTTTTTTCGAAGAACATTTACGTTTAAAAAATATAACCATCGAACAGGAACACCAAAGGGCAAATGCTCTGCTTGAAAGCTTGGGAGAAGGAGTTATTGCAATAGATTTAAACGGAATTGTCCAAAACGCAAACCCGACAGCTGTTTCCATGCTTGGTTTTACAGAAGATGAGCTTCTTGGAAAACCATTTGCAGATATTGTAAAAGCAGAAAACGACAGTGGGCATATTATCCCAAAAGAAGAAAGGGGAGTAACAAAAGCGTTAACTACCGGTAAAAAAACACAGACAATACACAATTATATCCGCAAAGACGGCTCAAAGTTTGCTGCCGGAATAATCAGCTCGCCAATAATTGTCGATAACTCTTTACAAGGAATAATCACGGTTTTTAGAGATGTTACAAAAGAAGAAGAAATAGACAGGGCAAAAACGGAATTTATCTCCCTTGCAAGCCATCAGTTAAGGACTCCGCTTTCTGCTGTTAAGTGGTTTTTGGGAATGCTTTTAGGCGGTGACGCAGGTAAGTTAACGCCCGAACAAAATGAGATGATGAGAAACGTTTACAAATCCAACGAACGCATGATAGATCTTGTAAATTCCCTTTTAAATGTAAGCAGAATCGAATCAGGTAGAATAATTGTTGATCCTGTCCCAACAGACATGAAAGAACTTCTGGATGGGATAAAGCAGGATTTGTTTGTTAAGCTTGGGGAAAAAAACCAAAAGCTTACAATATCTATTGAAGAAAATCTTCCAAAAATTAATCTTGACCCGCTTTTAATCAGACAGGTTTATATTAATCTTTTAACAAATGCCCTTAAATACAGTCCGGAAAATACCGAAATAATTTTGTCTGTTGCAAAACAGGGAGACGGACTTTTATCTTTTGTAAAAGATAAAGGATATGGAATACCAATAAAAGAAAAAGATAAAGTGTTTACAAAATTATACAGAGGAGAAAATGTTGTTACAAAAGTAACCGACGGCAACGGATTGGGGCTTTACCTTGCAAAACAAATTATTGAATCGTCAAAGGGGAAAATCTGGTTTGACAGCGAGGAAAACAAGGGCACAACATTTTGGTTTACACTCCCTATTTCGGGAATGCAAAAGAAGGAAGGGGAAGTAAAATTAAACAGTTAAAAAATTATTGATTTGTGACAAAACGCTTAAAAAGGTATACTAAGGACAGTTAGGACCTCAACTCTTAGATTATTTTATGAAAGACATTAGTTCTGTAATATCTCCTCTAAAATCGCACATTCAACAGCTTCTTAAAACAACTTCCAAAAAAACAAGTAAAATTGCTTTACTTCATTTTTCTGCTCCGCCAATTATTGCGGGAGTAGAGTCTCTTATGCGTTCTCATGCTATACAATTTAAAAAACGGGGATATGAGGTTGAAATAATCACGGGCGAGGGGAAAGCTTTTGAGAATATTCCAATGAAAATAATACCTTTAATGTCTGCTAGAAATCAAACAATTAAACAAATACAGCAGGAATTAAGCAAGGGTAATATTCCGTCAAATTTTGAATCCACTAAAAAACAACTGCTTGTTGAATTAAAGCAAAACATAACCGCGGACATTTTAATAATTCACAATGTGATGACAATACCTTATAATCTTGCCCTAACATGCGCTCTTTCCGACTATATTGAAGAATCAGATAAAAAAATTGTTTACTGGCACCATGACCATGGATGGTCAAATGAAATTTTCAAAAACTTTATTATCGATAAGTACCCGTGGAATATTGTTACCAAACATTCTCCAAAAATACATTATGTTTCGATATCTAAAACCAGGTCAAAAGACCTTGTTAAATATTCCGGAGTTAAAGAAAAGGATATTACAATTATTCCTAACGGATTAAATGTGGACAAGTTTTTGGACCTTACTCCTCCGGTACTAAAAGTTATGCAGGAATACAATTTACTTGATGGCGCAATAAATATACTTATGCCAATCAGGATTGTGGAAAAAAAGAATATAGAACTTGCTGTAAAAATGCTTGCAGAACTCCTAAAATTAACTCCTGCCCGAATCATTATATCCGGGCCTATTGAAAAGCGGGATGTACATATATCAGATTATTTTGAAAAACTAATAAAATTAATAACGGATTTAAAAATAAACGACCGCATTATTATGCAAATGAATTTTGGAACTTTTTTAGACGATGATTCTATCAGATGCTTATACAGATTATGCGATTTGGTTTTTCTATCATCTTTCCCGGAAGCAGAAGGTTTTGGATTCCCAATAATAGAGGCGGAAATGTCAAATAAACTTGTCATTACTTCGGATATAAACGTTTTTAAAGAGGTCAATCCGATTAAAGGAAATTTTTTTGGTCTTTACGAAAATCCAAAAGAAATTGCAAAAAAAGTTTTGGAGATTTGGAGTAAAGATATATCAAGTCAGGCTTTTAAACATTCTCTTCTAAACTACAGTCTGAATAAAATATTTGAGTCAAAAATTCTGCCTTTTTTAAGCTCATTGTAGTTAAATTATTTAATTTCCCAACTCTTATAAAAAACTTAACAGCTATATATATCTCCTTGAGTAATTCAAACCCAATGAAATGTTGCAATACGCTAATAAAGTTGTTACTCTAATTTAGACATATTATTTATGGCCGCAACCAAAAAAAGGATTCAGTCAGGCTCTAAAATTGTTAAACAAGGTGCTAGATTTAGTTTGGTAGGGCTTTCAAATGCAATTATTGATTTCGGTTTGTACACAGGCTTAACAATAATTTTTAAAGTCCCCCTGAGTAAAGTTTTTTTGGTGAAGTATTTCTCCGGCTCTGTGGCAATGATAAACAGTTTTTACTGGAACCGTAAATGGACTTTTAAAAGTAAGGTTGGAATTGGAAAATCCGGAATTAGATTTTTAGTTGCAACGCTTATATCTGTTTGGGGGATCCAGCCGGGCGTTGTCTGGTTATTTACGGCAACACAACTTAAGGCATTTGGAATGTTCTGGTTTAATTTTGGACAAACAATTGGAATAGTCGGACTATTACCGCATTTTATCACTACTGCGCTTGTAATTAAAACAGTCGCCTTTGGTATGGGCGTACTTACTATTTTTGTCTGGGACTTCTCACTTTACAGACTTTGGGCATTTAAGGAAGATTAGTGCATTTTTTACCCCATTTAAGTTTAGTTTTATATTTGAACTTTTTAGACCCAAGTGTTTGTGTTAGTTTCTTACAAACATTACTTCTAATGGAAATTCGCCTTCCGGACTTGCTTTAATAGCTGTTGTCCTCAGAGAAAAACCAAAATTATCCGGATGAAACCCCCTTGTTCCCATCCCAATAATTATTGCATCCCCTTTTTTAGTTACTTTTTGCATCTCTTTCAAACAATCATTTATATAAACTTTGGTTGCTTCATCATCTTTCTCAAACGGATCAAAAGCTGAAATATAGAAAACAACACCCCGTTGTCTCTGGAGACCTCTAAGAAAATGTAAAACATCTTCTCTTTTGTAATCCACCGGAAAATTTCTAGACCTAAGACCTTCGCTTGGCCATGGCCCGTCTGGCAAATTTTGATCAACACCTATGTATTCCCTGGCTCCAAAAGCCTTCGCAACAATTGCCGGTATTCTTGATCTATTCGGATCGCCACATGCAAGGTCGACAAATTTTTTCCCTGAAACTACTTTTCTCATTTCGCTTCCAAATTGAGTAAGTTGTTCTGTTGTTAAAGTATTTAATACTTCTGGCACTTCTCTAAGATCTGCATGTCCCTTTCCCAAAAATAAACTTTGCGTTGTGACAGCCTCTGCCAGAAAGTTTGAAAGCGGATGATCCTGCCCTATATGAAAAAGATTAATATATGCTCTAGGTGTTGCCTCACGTTGGCTAGATACCGGGCGTGATTTTAACCCTCTTAACCACCTTAACATGAACAAATAATATCAAATTTGCAGACTATAATCAAACTATAAGCCAAATGTGAGCCCGCCGGGATTCGAACCCGGGACCAAGAGCTTAAAAGGCTCCTGCTCTACCGCTGAGCTACGGACCCATATATATAATTATATCAATTTTTTGCCTCATTTGACAACAATAACTATACTGCCTAAACTGGAGTTGGGTATTTGTTGTTTGAAAAACCCTACGGTCCTCAAAAGAGGATCCCGGTGCACTTTTCAAATCAAAATCTAAAAGGCGCCACGAATCAAGAGATTCGCGGCATCCTATACTATCTTGATAAAAAATTTGGAAGAGACACATTCGGTCTGCGGACCTCAGTGTCCTTTCAAATCAAGAGATTTGAAAGGAGGTGAATAAATATGAACGATGGATCTGTAAGTATTACAAGTGTTGGTCAGGTTGTAGTTTCCTCTTTGAATAACGGTTTGATTGCAATTTTTGACTTTGTTCCAAAATTTATCGCGGGACTAATTGTTCTTTTAATTGGCATAATAATTGCGCAACTTTTGAAAAAAGTTATTCTTGAGATCCTAAAAGCTGTCCAGCTTGAAAAAGTCCTAAAAAAGTATGGTGTTCCGGAAGCCAAAGAAGATTTTAACTGGAATAACATTATTTCCGAAATAGGGAGATGGTTTGTAATAATAATTTTCCTTATTCCGACTGCGTCTATTTGGGGGCTTCCTCAAATTGGGGAAATCCTAAATACATTCTTATTGTATTTGCCAAATGTTTTTGTGGCGGCAGTAATCGGTGTTGTAGGCTTTGTATTTGCAAGGCTTTCCCATGATGTCATTTTGGCATCCAGCAGAGGAGTGTCTAAAGATACGCCAAAAGCCGTTGCGTCTGCCGCAAGATGGGCTGTAATTATTTTTACGCTTCTTGCTGTACTTAATCAATTGGGCGTTGCAACGGATTTAATAAGAATTTTATTCACCGGCTTTGTTGCAATGATTGCGATAGCAGGTGGAATAGCGTTTGGCTTGGGCGGCAAAGACGCTGCAAAAGGAGTTTTAGACGAACTTAGAAAAAGACTTAAATAAACCAAAACAGACTGTCTAAGCTTGTTTGGGAGTGTTAATTTTTGGTATAATTGGAGTTAATTGCTCCGGTCGTCTAGTGGCCTAGGACATCGGGTTTTCAGCCCGAGAATCAGGGGTTCGACTCCCCTCCGGAGTACTAATTAAAAAAATTACAAAAAAATCCCGCACTATTGCGGGTTTTAGTTAAATTAAATAAAATACTTAGTTTCCGCTGTTTGCTCCATTCACACCATTTGCACCGTTTGCTGTATCAGAATCAACTGTTCCATCTAAAGCGCCTCCTGAAATTTGCGCTTGAGCAGAGTCTGCTGGAAGACCAACAAGACGTCTTCTAAGTGCTTGACCACCATCTGCATATAGTGTTTGCTTTTCTCTCATTAATGTTTCAATTCTTGTTAGTACTTGGTCAATTGTTGCAGTTGCATCTGTAACAAGTTCGTCTACATGAGTCTTAGCTTCGGTTGAAGACATTCCGCCTGTCTCACCAGTTAATGCTCTTTGTGCGGCACCTGCTATTCCTCCGTTACCACCATTTCCTGGTTTAATTCTAGCTGCAGCTCGTATAGAACTTGAAATCTGAGTTTTTGCCATAATTAACATTGTACTTATTAATTGCAAAGTTGGAACTTCTTGTTGCTCTAATGCTCTAACGAATAATGAAACTTCCATTGCTCTCAAATTATCCTGAAGCCCATCTGTAGTACTTTCTGTAAGACGGTGCTGTTCTGCAGCAACTATTGTTTCCCACATAACTCTTGCTTGTTCTCTAGTAGCTTTTGCTCTTTCTTCTCTTTGTTCTTGACCGTTTGCTAGCCTTCTGGCTCCTTCTCCTGCTGCAATACCGATTCCAGCCAAAACAACCCTGGCTAAAGGATGCAAATTAGGTGTTTCAATAGCTGCTACTTCTGCACCTACTGCTACTCCTGCTAATCCTGCAACTCCCCATTTTTTAGTTACTCTTTCCATTAAACTTGGTCCACCAGACCCAGCAAATGGGTTTCTATCTCTTGTTATATTATCGAAGTCTTTTTGTGAAATTATTCCCTGATCCCTTAAAGAAGCAACTTTAGTGGCTAAAGCTGTTTTCATGCCTTCTATTGCGGCATCAGGTCGAGGTGCTCCTCGTTGAATTCTTGATAAAGGTCCTGGCATATTTATTAAAATGGAGTATATCAAACAGTATCTAGTTTGTCAATAGGTAATATAGGACCA
>JANWKV010000049.1 GCA_025451195.1 Candidatus Microgenomates bacterium
ACAAAAAAAAGATTGTCGGTATGGTTTTGACCCATGGACACGAAGACCATATGGGGGCTCTTCCTTTTATTTTACCCCAGCTTCCGCAGTTTCCAATTTACGCGACTCCTTTTACAACTGCTATGGCAAATGGAAAAATACAGGAATTTGGTATAAAACCAAACATAAAAAAAACACAATTCAACCAGGAAGTACATGTTGGTTCGTTTAGTGTAAATTTTATGCGGGTAACCCATTCAATTCCTGATACCGCACATATTTTTATAAAAACACCTGTCGGTAATTTTTACCACGGCAGTGATTTTAAATTTGACCTTACTCCGCATGACGGCCAAAGAACAGACTTTTCCCAAATTACCAGAAACTCCGCAAGCGGCGTTAGATGTTTGATGTCTGAGTGTTTGGGCGCGGAAAAGCCCGGAATAACTCAATCGGAAGAAACACTTTCCGAGCCTTTTGAAGCGGAAATGAGGAAAGCCAAAGGTAAATTTATCGTAACAACATATTCTTCAAATATAGCAAGGCTTAACCAAATAATAGAAATCGCGGAAAAGTTGAATAAAATGGTTTGTTTTGTAGGGAGATCGTTGATAAACACAAAAAACATCGCGCGTCAGGAAGGAATCCTCCGCTTGAAAAAAGAAAGGGAAATCCAAATTGACGAGGTTAAAAAATACCCTGACCGTGATTTGGTGTTATTTGTAGCCGGGAGCCAAGGTCAGGAAAATTCCGCTCTCTCAAGAATAGTTACAGGAGAACATAGAGACATAACTGTTAAAAATCAGGATACTATTGTATTCTCGGCAGATCCAATCCCCGGAAACGAAATCTCGGTTGGCACTTTGGTTGATTTGCTTTCTAAAATGGGAGTTAAGGTTTTGTACACAGGTATAACACGCGATTTCCATGTTTCGGGCCACGGGTCGTCTCATGAACTAATGTTACTCATGAGTCTTGTTAATCCAAAACAAGTTTTGCCGATTAGCGGAGGCTACAGGCAAATGGCGGCGTATAAGTTACTTGCCGAAAAATTCGGATTTGCCCCAAAAGATATTCTCCTTGTTACCTCGGGACAGGAAATTATTTTTACAAAAGACAAAACAATTTTTGGGCAAAAAATTCCCATGCGCCATGTTTATGTAGACGAAATAAGCGGGGAAGAGGTAGAACAATACGTTTTGCATGACAGGCAAAAAATTTCCCAGGAGGGAATTGTTGCAGTAATTGCGGAAATAGATGACGAGTCGGGAAGTCTTGTCGGCAAGCCGGAAATTGTGTGTAGGGGCTTGTCCCAACTTGATTCAAAAGAAATAGAAAAAGTTATTTCCAGAGTAATAATAAGTTCGTTTTCAAAACCCAGCCCTATTCATGACTGGAATTTTTTAAGAAAACAAATCAGGGAAGTTTCCGAGAAAGCAATTGTAAAAGAGCTAAAACGAAGGCCTCTGGTTTTACCGGTTGTTATAGAAGCGTAAAGAAGTTATCAAGAACCAATTGGTAATTTCATTGAGTTCTTAGTTATTCAGCCCCAAATAAATAAAAGAAGTTAAAAGTTAAAAGTTGAAGTTATAAGTTTTTTTTAAAAAGATTTTAAGGACTAAATGACAATCTTTTATAAAGTCATGGAAGATTACATTAGTAAATCTGGACAACCCATACTCTCCAAGCTATAATAGTTTATGCACCCTTAGCCATAAAATTACTAAGGGTAATTTCTGCCTATGCCAAGACGCCGAAAACGACTTAAATTAAAACTAAAAAAAGAAACGATCTATAGTATTTTTGCTTTAGGTTGTATTGCGGGTGGAGCATTACAGCTTCTTTCTTTTACACAGTCCGGAAATGCGTTAATCGCGATATATGGAGTTTTAACAGGTTCTCTTGGAAATTTAGCTTTTATTGCCCCTTTTGCAACAATACTTCTTGGATTTTTCTTTTTGCGGCTAAAAATGGTTTTGTCAAAACCGCATGTAACAATAGGGTTTTTCCTTGCATATTTTTGTCTTTTGGGTTTGGCTAAAACAGGATCTGTAGGACTTAGTTTATTTAATATTTTGCAGGAAATTTTAGGTACCGCGGGGTCGGATTTAGTTTATTTGGCAGGTCTTTTTATCGGCCTTGTTGTGCTTTTTGATACATCACTTGACGAATTGGGCGGAGGAGCGATCGCGGTTTTAAACACTGTAGGCAGAATTTTTCCGGGTAATGTAACCTCTTTTTTTAAAACTAAAAAAATGGTTGTAAAAGATAACAAGCAGTTTGGAAAGCTTACACCTAAAGGCGAGTTACCTTCTTTTGCCAATCCCAAGAAAGAAACTGTTGTCAACAGTAAAAAAGTGGAGCCGTCTGTAAGTATTTCCGACCAGTTGGTTACAAACATGCTTTCAAACGATAACGGAGGAATATGGGAATATCCACCGCTCACTTTACTGTCTGAGGGATCTGGACATAAGGCAGACAGGGGCGATATTAAAAAAACCGCAAGCGTTATAGAAAAAACATTGCAAAGTTTTGGAGTAGATGCACGCGTTGCCGAAGTTAATTTAGGTCCTGCTGTTACCCAATATGCGTTGGAAATTGCTCTTGGAACAAAAGTGTCCAAAATTACTTCTTTGGCAAATGATTTGGCCTTGGCAACTGAGGCGCCAACAGGCCAAATTAGAATAGAGGCACCAATTCCAGGCCGCAGCCTTGTTGGCATAGAAATTCCAAACAGATCTTTGGAAGTCGTAACTCTTAAAACAATGCTTTCTTCAAACACAATGCAGAAAAGTAAGTCTAAACTCACTGTTTCTTTGGGGTTGGATGTGTCCGGCAATCCGGTTGTTGCCGATATTGCAAAAATGCCCCATGTTTTAATCGCGGGTACAACAGGATCGGGAAAATCCGTTGCGATAAATTCGTTTATTACATCCATGCTTTTTAGGGCAAGCCCGCAGGAAGTGAAACTTATTTTAATTGACCCAAAGCGGGTCGAGCTGACAGGTTATAACGGTATTCCCCATTTATTAACTCCTGTTATTGTAGAAGTTGAGAAAATTTTATCTGCCTTAAAATGGGCAATGGGAGAAATGGATAGACGCTATAAAATCTTCGCGGAACGCGGAGTTAGAAATATAGAATCGTATAACGAATTGTCCGGATTTCAGGCTTTCCCTTATATTGTTATTTTTATTGATGAGCTTGCGGATTTAATGGCATATGCACCTGTTGATGTTGAAGACGCGATCGCCCGTTTGGCGCAAATGGCGCGTGCAACAGGGATTCATTTGGTAATTGCAACACAAAGGCCGTCTGTTGATGTTATAACAGGACTTATTAAAGCAAATGTTCCGACAAGAATTGCCTTTAGCGTATCTTCCATGATTGACTCACGTGTTATTTTAGATTCACCCGGTGCGGAAAAGTTACTGGGCAGGGGAGATATGCTTTATATTCCGCCTGAGGCCAGTAAGCCAAACCGTGTTCAGGGCGCGTTTGTTTCCGAAAAAGAAGTACAAAAATTGGTTGATTTCTTAAAACAAAAAACACCAGTTGTTAATTACACTGAAGAAGTTACAAAACAGCCGGTTATTATTAAAAAAGGCGCCGGAGCAAATAGCGCGAAAGCAGGCGATGACCAGCTTGTTGAAGACGCAATTGGAATTGTTTGCCAATACGACAGGGCCAGCGCGTCGCTTTTACAAAGAAAATTATCTTTAGGTTATGCAAGGGCTGCAAGGATTTTAGACTCTTTAGAAGAACTTGGAGTTGTTGGTCACGCAGAGGGAAGTAAACCCAGGGATGTTCTTTCAAGAAATGCCGAAGAAGTCATTGCAAAGCTTCACGAAGAATAAGAGAAGTTAAAAGTTTAAAATTAAAAGTGAAAAGCCGCAGTTTAATTTAAATTTTTTTAAAGATTACAAGGACTAAATATACCACTCATACTTGATTTTGCAAAAGTTGGTGAGGTCAAAATCAAGTAATCGGGTATTATACACTATTCGCAAACCTGAGTTAGATGGGTATAACAAGAAAATTCTCCAAAATAAAGGGCTATAACTTCTCACTTTTGACTTTTTGATCTATACTATACTTCGTATATGATACGGGTTGGAGAAAGATTTGCCTTAGAAAGAAAGAGAAAAGGACTAACAATAGACGAAGTCGCAAAGGGTACAAAAATCCGCCCTAATTTTCTTATTGCGTTGGAAAAAGGGGACTACAAAAAATTGCCATCCAGCGCTTATATAAAAGGTTTTATAACAAACTACGCGCAATTTTTAGGCCTTTCCACAAAAGAAACCCTCGCGCTTTTTCGAAGAGAATTTAACGAACGCGAATTTTTAGATGTTTTACCCGAAAGTTTTACAAACCAAAAGCCGCGTATGTTTGCGGGATTTAGATTAAGCCGGGCTGCGATTTATGTTGCGGTTATTCTTATTCTTGTTTTGGGATTTGTGTTTTTTCAGTATAAGGCCGCGTTTTTCGGACCCAACTTGGTGGTTGTTTTGCCCAAGGAAAATGCCGTAATAACACAACCTCAAATTACGGTTGTCGGCAATACCGACCAAAATGTCACAGTAATGGTAAACGACTCTGCCGCAGATGTATCCAGTGACGGAACATTTAAAAAAGTTGTAGTTATTTTAGCCGGAACAACAGAAATTACAATAAAAGCCGTAAACAGTTTTGGAAAAGAAACAACTGTTGTAAGAGATATCAAAGTGGCACTAAAAGCACAGTAATCCGATAGAACCCGGATAAAACTCAGTAAGTCAGATAATCAGAATTTCTGATATTCTGAGTTTCATCTGAGTTTTATCCGAATACCATTGACATAATAGACAAAGCTAATTACAATGGTCTCATGGACACTGCCCAGATTCTACTTCTTGTTGTAGTTATTGTTTTAACTTTTCTTCTTCTGGTTTTGGGAATACAGGTATTTTTTATTCTCAAAGAGTTTAAAGACACTATTGCAAAACTTAACAAAGTGTTAGATGATGCGGGTGTTATTTCGGAGAGCGTTTCATCACCTATCGCGTCTTTGTCGACAATTGTAACAGGGGTTAAAACAGGATTGTCTTTGGCATCGCTTTTAAGAGGAAAAAAGACCCGTCCGGCAGGCTCAGGGCAAAAAAGGGAGGAAAAAAATGGAGAAGAATAATCATAAAGGTCCCGGGTTTATGAACGGCCTATTTTTAGGCATTATTATTGGCGCGGCAATAGTTTTTTTAATAGGTACAAAAAAAGGAAAAAAAATTCTTAAAATGCTAACGGAATCGGGAATTGAAGGAGTTTCGGATTTAGAAGAGATGTTGTCCGAGCAGGAAGACGAAGGGGATTACGAGCAGGAATATTCTGCGGAAGGGGAAGAACTCACGCCAACTCCTATCCAAACTGTCCACCGTGAAGAAGTTAAGCAGGCAATACACAGGCCGCTTAAAAGATTTTTCCGCGGAATCAAAAAAAACATCCACTCAAACTAAAGTTACTGTAAATATTTTTGGATATTGGCATTGTGCTCCTCAATTGTTTTTGCAAAGTGTAAAACTCCCTTACTGTCCGACAAATAATATAAATAATCTGATTTTGGCGGATTAAGTACAGCCTCCAAAGATATAAGGCCCGGGTTACTTATTGGAGTTGGGGGAAGGCCGGCATTTAGCCTTGTATTGTAAGGCGAGTCAAGAGTCAAATCGTCTGCGGTTAAATCCTTTTTCCACCATGTATGTCCGGCAGGCTGGTAACCAAGTGCGTATTCCAAGGTAACATCCGACCCAAGGGGCATTCCAAGAGATAATCTGTTCTCCAAAACAGAGGCGGCATACTGTTTATCATGGGGAGTGATTGCCTCCCTTTCTACAATAGATGCCAGAATAACCGCTTGTTCTTTCGTTAAAGCAGTTGTTTTATTTTGCTGTGCTTCTTCATATTTTTTGTTAAAGTTACTTTCCATAATTCCCATTATTTGACTGATTGTGGCATTGGTTGGGAATAAATAAGTGTCTGGGAATAAATATCCTTCCTCTGTTGCCAGAGTTGTAGCAAAAGTAGAATTGTAAGAAGACAATTTTTTGGAAAGGATTTCGGCAATTTCGGTCGCGCGTTTTCCCTCTGGAATTGTCACCCATGCGTCCAGAGTGCCGTGCGTTAAATTTTGGGCTATTTGCGAAGTTGTCATGGAAGACGAAAGCCTAAAATCCCCGGCTTGGATTTTACCGTCCAACCCCAATTGTTTTATTGTGAGGAAAAAAACAATAGGACTTTTTATAAGATTCTGCTTTTTTAAATCCGATGCAATATCACGTACATTTTCCCTATCTTGTACAACAAATATTTTTTGTGTTTTATCACCGGAATTTACGGCAAGACTATTGAATTGCCACCATGATAAAAATCCGACAACCAAAACCGCAATTATCACCAAAACAATAATTAATTTCTTCATATAATGTAAACCGGAAAATTTTTTACCGATTCCTTTGCTTCCCGTAGATTATACATGCTTTCGCTGTAAATGGTATAGAGGGTCTCATGTTTCTTTACTTTTTCCCCGATTTTCCGATCCAGAAAAATTCCCGCTCCTTTTTGACCGGGAGCACCAAGAATTTTTGCAGTGGTTGTTATATTTTTACTATTAATTTCCTTAATAATTCCTGAATGGTCTGACTCTATTTTTGCAATGTAGTTTCCAAGAGATAAAGAAAGGGAATTACTTGAAACGTTTTCCTTTCCTCCTTGTGCTTTAATAATCTGCTTCATCTTTTTAAGTGCGGCACCGGTCTGCAATATGTTTTTTGCCCATGCTTTACCAGACCCAAATTCACTTACAATTTTTTTCTCCAGAGTCTTATTACGCGAATCCAAACACAAATCCAAAAGAGCACCGGCAAGATTTAACGCGCGGTCTTCTAAATCGTAAGGCCTGTCGGGAGACCTTTCCAAAACACTCAGCGCGTCCCGTGTTTCCAAAACAGGGCCAATTCCGCGGCCCATTGGTTCGTCTGTTTTATGAATTAAAACTTTAATTTTTATATCAAATTTTTTTGCGACAAATTCAAATTTTTCTTTAAGGATTGTCGCGTCTTCAAAATTATGCACCTTAACTGTTTTGCCAAAAGGTAAATCGATAACAACGTGATTTGACCCAAAGGCAACTTTTTTTGCCATTATGGACACAATTATTTTGTCATAACTTTCAAAAAGCAAAGGTTTTTCAACGTGGATCATAACATCGTCTGCCGGTGCTATATGAAAACTTCCTCCCCAAACGATACATCCGTTTGTTTTTTTTACAATTTCGTAAATTTCGGATCTTGTAAATTCCACTTTGGACAAAACTTCCATGTCGTCCGCCGTGCCGTCGGGTGTTGTAATTGCTCTGCTTGAACTTTTAGGGATGACAAATCCTGCAGCCGCAATAATTGGGACAACAATTAAAGTCGTTCTGGTACCGGGTACGCCGCCAATTGAATGTTTGTCGGCAACTATTCCTTTGAAATGGAGCTTTTCACCTGTCTCCACCATTGCTTTTGTTAAAAAATAAAGTTCTTCGTTTGTAAATCCTTTTGAGTAGCCGGATGCAGCAAAATAAGTTGTTAGTATTTCACCAAACCTGTTATGGGCAATTTCATCCATAACGGCAAATATTTCTTTATAAGTTAGTGTTTTGCCGACAAGTTTTTTACGTATTGCCTCAATTGCTTCTTCTTTTTCCTCTATCATAAGCTTTGAATTCTTGCGGAAATAATAAGCCTTTTCCAAATTGTGCCGGGGGGAGTACAGGTAACAATTGTCAAATAACTGTCGTCTGTTGGTTGGGCAAAAATGGAAGTATCCGTTGGATTAACAATTGTCATTGAAAAAATTTTATAAATATAAGTAATCTTATCTAAATTAACTAAAATTGTATCTCCAATCTTAAGCGTATGGGCATAAGCAAAAATTGTTTTATAATTTTTCGGATCATAAAGGCTGGGGAGAGTGGAATGCCCGATTATAACAGTATTCCCTTTATCTGTTGGCGCGGCTGTACCCGGGAATTGAACAAGATGGTGTGCTAAATCGGTATCTGTTGCGGAAACGTTGGCATCTGTAATATTAATTGCCGGAATAGAAATTGTGTAAGAAGAATACTTGGATTGGGTTTGTGTGTTTTGAACTCCGGGAAACCAGTTTTTTGCATCGTTATAATCAGTATTAAATTCCGTTAACTCGGACGAAATAATAGTTCTGATAGTTCCTGGGGTAACAAAACCGGACGTTGGAATTGGAGATGCAATTTGCTGGCTGGCAAGTGCCGGGGCAATAAAAACCTGCCATAAAAGAAGAGGGATGAAAATATAAATAACAAGGGATAAACCAAAAATCAACAAAACAAAACCCAAAATACGAAGACCGATCTTTTTACTCTTAAGGCCGGAATTCTTTGCCTTTTTATAGTAGATTTTATTCATCGGTTAAAATTTTTATATTAATGTGGTCGCTAATCCTTGGAAGGATTTTCGGAAGAAATGGTAAATTAGGCTGCAGTTGTATTACAACACCGGATACCTGCGGAATATTTTTTATAAGGCTTTGTGCCTCTGCAAACGATTTACCGCTTATATCACTTCCGATTTGATTTTTATCTATCTTTGGTAAAATAGAAGCCTTGATTGCAAGAGTCCCGGAAATTGTGTCTTTATCCTGTTTTGTATCTGTAAGGGCGGTTTCCAGTTTTGAATTTTCCATATCGGCATCTTGTGTAATTTTATCTTTTAAGACCTGTTTGGCAAAAGATATTAAATCATTTTTATCTACAATAACCCCTTCGTAAGAAACTGTTGCGTCTAGAGAAACGCTTTTTGCCTCGTCTCCAACATTATTTGTCAAAGTCTTTTTCACAACGTCTTCCTGGGCAAAAAACGGAAGAAGTTCCTGAGTGCCGCTTAAAGTTTTTTTCATATCATTTTGCGCCTGACTTTCAAGATTTTTTGTTAAAGTTGAAGTAAGTTTATCTACATCGTCCTGAGAAACAATGCTTATATCTTTTTTAGTGCCTCCTGTAAAAGGATTGTCATTTTTTGCGCTTACATCTGTTTTATCAAGTCCGTCTATGTTAAATTTCGTACCGGACGGAATGTTATATTCCGGCCCGATATCTTTTGCGGTTACGGATACATTGGCAACCGTAATAGACGGATCTGTTGTATCACCTGAGAAAGAAGCAACTTGGGTGTCGCTGTCTAAGGTAAACTCAAGATCGTTACTTGCCGTTATCACAGTACCTTTTTTTAAAGTAGTAGTACTGGTTAGCCTGCTAAAAATTGTCACTTGTCCTTTTGCCTGAGTACCCACCTGTTTTGTTCCTGTTGTATCCTGGGAAAGATTTCCGTCTTCGTTTTGGGAAATTGTTTTCGCGGCAATTTGATTATTGTCAAAATTACTTTGCCCGTCAACGGCAAATGTTACAGGGGAAGTATCTTGAGTAACCATCGGTGTCACGGCAATATTAACTTGGGCCGATATTGCAAATACATAAAGCAAGATTATTCCGGTAATCCCAACAAGAATAACCAAAAGAGCAATTATTGTTTTTAATGGAGTGGGCCGTCGGTTTTCCGGACCCTGTCTTTTTTTTCTGAAAAATTTGGAAAACGGAGAAAAAACCGCGGAGAGACCTGCTTTAATTTTTGGTGTGCTTTTTAAAGCGGAGTTAAACCCTTTTTTTATTCCCTGAAAAAGAAGCGCGCTTTGGGTGCCTATTTCTCCGGTTGGTTTCTCAAAGTCTGTTTCCTCATTTTTTACGTCCTGCGGAATTTCTTCAAAAACTTTTCCGTCCGCGTTTTCTTTTTTGGGTTTTGGAAAATTTTTTCCTTCTATATCAACAATGTCTTTATTTTCCACAAAACCAAAATACTCACTATTTACCGTTTCCAAAGGTCCGGTTTTTTCTACTTTTTCCTGGTCTTTTACTTCCTCTTCTTCTATTTCATCCAGCAGTGTTACATCGGTTGGTTCTTCTGCCGGTTCCGGGCCCTGTTCTTGCGGTTCTTCCAATTCCTTTTCTTTTTCCTCAACAAGTTTATTTTCCTCCGGCCCGCCGTTGGCGGCCTCCTCTTCTTCTAAAGCAGCTTTTTTTGTACCAATGGTTCTGCTGGGAATTGCCTGTTCGCCAAAAACTTCAAAACCAAGTTGGGTTGCAGTTCCGTACAAAACGCCTTTTGTATCAAAATTTACCGGCAATACCGTAATTTGGGGTACGTGCAAAAAAGGAAGACTTTTACTCCAGGAATGGGATATAAAAGACTGGGATAATTTTTCATTATTTTCGCTGTCATAAAGAATAATCCGTGCGGGTAAAATTTCGGTTTCAAAATGTTTTAGGGCTTTATCTACATCTATTGTAATTTTTTCCTCCATCGGAGTAAGTTGGGTCTGGACAATTCTTCCCGCCCTAATAAGGGAAATTGTAAGGAATTTTTTTCCAACCTCAACAAGTATCGCAGACACAGGTGCGCCCTCTTCCTGTTGTAGCAAATGGACAATTGCTTCGGTGAAAACCAGAAAACCAATTGGCTTTAACTCCAGCTCGTCGCAAACTTTTTTAAGCTTTATTAGATATTCTTTTTTTATCTTTCCGTCTTCAACCCAATCCTGTTTTACGCCAAAAACTGTTTTTTCGGTTTGAATTTCTTCGGGAAGATTATTTTCGGCAAGGCTTACGGCCTTATCTATATTATTGAGCCATTCTTCAAAGCTTGCTTTTTCCAAAGAAGTTGAAAAGTGTTCCTCGGCACTTGCCACAACATGAATTCTTCCCTCAATTTCTTCCAGGATTACTGCCCCGATTTTTTCGTCCTGCAAAAGAAGTGCAAGATAATAATTTTTTACTTCCTTTTTTCCAAAAGACCCTAAAAAGGGCAGCTTCATAAATTTATAACCCCAGCTTAATTATATACTCTTATTTATGATATTCAAACTGTGCTAACATAATTTTATGAAGGCCGGCGGAAATAAGTCTCCAATTGGAAATTTTTTTACTTCCTTAACTTCAAAAAGAGCCTTTATTACAATTTCTTTTATTTGTTTAATTGTTAACTTTAACGCGCTTTTTAACAATTTTGTTGAGGATGATAAAAAATATATCGTTAACTATCCTTTGGTCCACCAGATAAATTTGTTATTTTCATTTAGCCCGAATTATTACAATGCGGCCGGTCAGTACAGGGCAATACCCGCGCTTTATTTTTCCATTGCTTATGCTTTATTTGGAAATACTCCGTTTTTCTACCATTTTATCCAAATTGGTCTTCATATTATTGTTTCTTTTTTGGTGTTTATTATTTTTTCCAGGTTTGTTTCAAAAAGTATTGCATTTTTTGGGTCGCTTATATTTCTTGTTCACCCGATGAATGTAGAATCTGTAGCCTATATTTCTACAACGGTCGTTAGCCCCATGTTTACATTGTTTGGATTTATTTCCTTACTTTTATTAATAAAAGAAACTATCACAAAAAAAGAATTAGCTTTAGGACTTTTTCTCCTTCTTTTATCTTTACTTTCAAAAGAAACTGCAGTTATATTTATTTTCCTGATCTTTTTATACAGGTTTCTCTTTAAGCAAAAGGAAATATTTAAGCTTTCAATTGGATTATTTGTCTTACTTTGTATTTACACGTTTTTGCGGATTGTTGTAGGAAAGGTTGGTCTTGTCACAAGACTTTTGGTGCCGGTTGCAAGTTTGTCTTTGTTTCAACGTGTCGCGCAAATTCCTTTAATAACGTTTTATTATATTAAAACGTTCTTTTTCCCAAACGCACTTGCCTTTGACCAGCAATGGGTTGTCCATTCGATTAATATTTCAACTTTTTATTTTCCTTTAACTTTAGATACTTTATTTATTGTTATTTTATGTTTTTCAGGATTTTATATATTCAAGAGTCATAAACAATATTTTAAACCATTTGTTTTTTTCTCCGCGTGGTTTTTTGCCGGATTTTTTTTCCACCTTCAAATATTTCCCCTTGACGCAGCGGTTTCCGATAGATGGTTTTATCTCACAATGATAGGTTTAATTGGTTTACTTTGTATTATTTTACAAAGCATTATGTTTAAAATACAAAAATATAAATATATCTTAATATTTTTTGCGCTAATAATTATTGTTGTTTTATCCGTAAGGACTTTTGTGCGCAATTCCAACTGGCATGATGGAATAACTTTGTTTACTCACGATATTCAAATTAGCGATAATTACGATATAGAAAACAGTCTCGGGACAGAATATTTAAGTTTAAATGATTTTCCAAACGCGCTTATTCATATGGAACGCTCAAGAGATTTTAGGCAAGACGAGTTTAATTTACATGATTTGGGGGTAATTTATGAAGATATTGGAGATATGGAAAAAGCAAAAATGTATTTCGCAGAAGTTTTTCATACAAAAGATTATAATCTTTACCTTCCTCACAAGCATGATGAAAACAGCTATAAAAGTTACGCGTCAGTCTTGTTATATGTTAATGATGTTTCTCAAGACAAAACATTTATACAAAATGCTTTGTCCGACTATCCAAATTCTCCGGATTTGTGGATGTTTTTAGCTCTTGTTCAACTAAAACTTCACAACGAAAAGGAAGCCTTTGATGCTATAAATAGATCATATCAGTTAA
>JANWKV010000050.1 GCA_025451195.1 Candidatus Microgenomates bacterium
TGCGCCTTCCAAATCCTTTTTACTTGAAAACATTGTATTCCCTACTTCAAAAAATATATAAAATAAAACAATAGTTTGCCAATTGAATGCTGGGAAAAACGGTGAAAGGTAATAAAATAATCCAAAAATAAATAATATGCCAACAATTATTGGAGCAACTCCAATAAAAAAACGGCGTATTGGATCAGTTTTTGCAATTGCTACGCTTCCTAATTTAACGCTGTCTCCTTCAATTTTAGGGAAAAATTCCACCTCTCCGGTTTTTACAAATAGAATATTTGCAACAATTAGATGTGCAAATTCATGAATAAAAACTCCAGGAAAAAAAAGAAAGGCGATTATATAGATAGTTGCTTTTTGGCTTTTGGTAAACCTAAGAAGAAGAGAGGAGAAAAGCTTGGTTACTTCTCTAGATAGAAAAAAAAGTCCAATAAGTTCTACTATAAATAAAAGTGCCCAAATCATAAACTAAGTATAGCAAGAAAATGTTAGATTTTAGAAATTATTTTTTTTTAATACATATCAATTATCCAGTTTACTGACCCATTTTGATAATCTTGCAAGCCCAATTTTCACGACGTACACTGTTTTTATATGGACGCCATAGAAGGTCATCCTATACCTCAAGACATTACCGGTTTTCAGTTTAAGTTAATAGGAGACATGACTGTCAAACAGTTTGCTTACCTTGCCCTTGGACTTATTTTGGGGTGGATTTTTATATCAATACCTGTATCTCTTATACTAAAACTTCCGCTTGCGCTTATTCCGGCTCTTTCGGGTCTATTCTTAGCCTTTGTCCCTATCGAAGGCAGACCCGCGGATACAATGCTTCTGCTTTTTATTCAGGCTGTTTTTAAACCCAACGAATATGTCTATCATAAACCAAAGGACGAAACTCCACTAAAGGAAATGGTTAAGCTCAATCAACAGGGGCAGTTACCACCGGAGCCTCAAAAAATAATAATTCCTCATTCAAGCGGACCACACATTACCAAAATTACATCTATAGAAGAACTCGGGTCACAATCTACAAAAACACTTCCTCAAAACGCTTCGGCAACACAGGTAAAAAAAGAAGAGCAAACTATCGAAAACAAAGTTGTACAGCTTAATGAAAAACTTGAAGACGCAAAAAAAGAGGAACAAATTCAACCGGGTAATTCTTCCCAAGACGAAGCACATAAAAAATCTCTTGCCCTTGAGCAACAATTACAACAAATGCTTTTGGAAAAACAAGCACTCGAAAAACAATTATTGGCATTTCAGCAAGCAAATCAACCCTCTCAACAAGCTCAACCCGTAATGCCTCAACCTTCAATGGTAAAAGTCAAGAAAGTTCCTGATTCACTAAAAAAATCTGTTATTATGCCCTTTACTCCTGACATACCAAATCTAATAACAGGAGTTGTAAAAGATCCAAGAGGAAATGTTTTACCAAATATTCTGGTTGAAGTAAAAGATAAAGACGAAAACCCGGTAAGGGCATTTAAGACAAATGCCCTTGGCCAATTTGCCTCGGCAACCCCACTTCTTAACGGTACCTACACTATATCTTTTGATGATCCAAAAAAACAAAATAAATTTGACGAGCTGGAAGTAACAACAAACGGAAGCATTATTAATCCTTTGGAAATAATTTCAGTTGACGAAAGAGAACAATTGCGAAAATCATTATTTACACAATAAATATGTCAAAAACACAAACATCAACACAAAAATTTACAGAAATTGACTCTATCGATCATGACGTTATTACATTTATAAACGGAAACGCCTGCCTTGTCATAGAAGTATCTCCCACAAATTTTTCGCTTTTATCTAAAGAGGAGCAGGACTCGAGAATTTTTAGTTATGCTTCGTTTCTAAACTCTCTCACCTTTCCTGTTCAAATCCTAATAAACAACAGAAAGGTCGATATATCTTATTACCTTACTCTTCTAGCCGCGGAAATAAATAGTGTAAAAAATGAGCGAATTCTTGACTATATGAAACAATATAAAGACTTTATTGAAAATTTAGTTAAGGAGAATGTTATTCTTGATAAACGCTTTTATATCGTTGTGCCTTACTCATATCTTGAGACAGGAGCTTTTAAAACAATCTCTCACACAACACAGAAAACATCTTCTGAAAATCTTTTGCCGGAAATAAAAGCTACCCTTCACACAAAAGCAGAGGGCCTTTTATCCCAACTGTCTAGGCTTGGCCTTCAGACAAAAATATTAGAAGAGGAAGAACTGGTAATGCTTTTTCATCAAATGTACAATGAAGAAGCAGAAAGTGAGTCGGCAAATTCTGAATTAAACTTACCCGAAGTTCCCGCAGAAAAAAAAGTATGAGTATTTTTACTACATTTCTAGGCCAAAAGAAACAACCCGGAACTATTGAGGAGCAAAAAAAATCGGCAGCCTTAAGCATTGCCGACGTTATTGCCCCCTCTTCTATAGAAACAGATTTTAACTATATAAGGGTTGGTGAAAGTTTTTATAAAACTCTTTTTGTTGTTGGCTATCCTAGGTTTGTGTCAACAGACTGGCTTGAGCCGCTTATTGATTTCAACCATGAAATGAATATCTCTTTTTTTCTTTACCCAATCTTAGCAGCAGATGTTCTTTCTGATCTGCAGCGCAAGATTGCTGAAATGGAGGCAACCATTGCATCTGATTCAGACCAAGGGAAAGTAATTAACCCTCATGTAAGCGCGGCTCTGGAAGATGCTCTTGCAGTCCAGGAAGAGCTTGCAAAAGGTATAGAGCGTTTTTTTCAATTTGGCCTTTATATTAGACTTTCCGCCACAAGCCTTAACGAATTGAACCAAACAACACGAGAACTCTCTTCAACGCTTGCTTCTCTTTTAGTTATGACAAAAACAGCAACGCTACAGATGGAAGAGGGCTTTAAAACCACGCTTCCCATGGGACAAGACAGAATCTTTATTACAAGGAACATGGATACAACATCTCTTGCCTCCACTTTTCCATTCTCTTCTGGAACCCTAACCCAGAATAAAGGAATCTTATACGGAATCAACCAGGAAAATGAATCTCTCGTTATTTTTGACAGATTTTCCTTGGAAAATGCAAATGAAGTTATCTTTGGCAAATCAGGAGCCGGAAAATCTTACCTTATTAAATTAGAGATTTTAAGAAGTTTTATGTTTGGGTCGGAAGTTATAGTTATTGATCCGGAAAACGAATATAAACAAGTGGCAAAAACTTTAGGAGGAGAGTATGTACCCTTTTCTCAATCTTCCCCTGTAAAAATTAACCCCTTCGATCTCTCCGGATTATACGAAGAGGGAGAGAATGAATTAGGCCTTAAAATCTTATCGCTTCATGCGCTTTTTACCATTGCTCTTGGGAAAATGACCCCCTCTATTGACGCAATTTTAGACAGAGCCCTTATATTAACATACCAACAAAAGGGAATTACCCAAGATCCAAAAACACAAACAAAAGAACCTCCAATCCTTGAGGACTTATATAATGTTTTACTTACCATGCCGGAACCAGAGGCAAAAGAGTTAGCCTTAAGAATGGAGAGATTTATAAAAGGAAGTTTAAGCGGACTTTTTAATCAGCAGTCGAATTTTAACATCACAAATCAACTTACTGTATTTTGTCTAAGAGACATCGAAGAAGACCTCCGCCCAATTGTCATGCATATTGTACTCGACTTTGTCTGGACAAGGGTTAGAAAAACCTTAAAAAAAAGATTACTTATTGTTGATGAAGCCTGGTATTTAATGAAATATGAAGACTCTGCTTCCTTTATGCATGGGATCGCAAAAAGGGCAAGAAAGTATTATCTGGGCGTTACAACAGCAACCCAAGACGTTGCGGATTTCTTATCCACAAATTACGGAAAGGCTGTACTTTCAAATTCTTCAATCCAAATCCTACTTAAGCAAGGCACTGCAGTTGTGGACGAAGTTGCCCAAACTTTTTACCTTTCACAAGGAGAAAAACAAATGCTCTTATCAGGCGGCGTTGGCCAGGGGCTTTTTTTTGCCGGGCAAAACCATGTTGCCATACAAATTGTTGCCGCTCCTTTTGAGCATGAAATTATCACTTCAAATCCTGAAGAACTATTAGCAAGGCAGCAAAAAAATGTAGCGGATGAAATCAGCAAAGAAAATCAACAATCAACTAGTATTCAAAACGGTAATCCAGAAATAACCAAGCAATAAATTTAACTTATGTCAGGAGGATATACTAATTTTAAAGAAATTGAAGAAGCAGTCCGCTCAAGTAGCCCTGACGTAAAAAGGGATATAGCTGAGTGGAATCAATTTGCAAAAGAACATAGTGATATTGCATCTATGATCTCGAGGCATAGCGGACATAGCATTAATCAAACAATATCGGTATATAATGAGGTCGCCAAATTACATCCTGATATCTTGTCTGGAGAATCAGGCTCCAGAATCCGCAACGGACTGCTTCTTTTACAAGAAGGGCCACATGTTGAAGCTGCACCAGGATCTGTTAATCCTCCTATAACTTCCGACTCCGAGAGACAACGCAGGACAGACGCTCATCCAACAGACGCAAGTCATAACATAGGGGATAAATCAGCGCTAAATTTTATAAGAGGAAGAAACAAATACATGGAGGATGATGAAGAATATGTGGCTAAAAAAGTTCAGGCATTGGATAGATGGCACGAGGGCAGAGCTGATTTTATAGACGGATGGGAAAAAGATCATGGAAAAGAAAACGGCATGCCTGAAAAAGACGATGGCAGATTTCAAGGAAACGAAGAAAAATATAACAATGCTTTGGAGAATTGGAGAGCAAACTCACAAGCAAGGCATAATGCTATTCAACAATCGCACTATTCTGCTGATGCAGAACTTGATTATTTGTATGGGTCTCTTGACCCAGAGTCTCAGTTACCAACCTTAGCAGATGATACCAAAACTTCATTCTACAAAACCCTTGAGGAGAGAAGATTCTTAGGAAGGGGTAAAAGACTCCGAAGCAGATACGAACAAAGTCAAATAAAAAGAGAGGGGGATAATAACGGAAAACTTTGGTCAAATCCGGATAAAGACCCATATTATCAGGAGTTTATTAGAAGGATTGAAGAACATCAACTTGCAAGAGAACTACTTGAATATGAAAAGGCATTAAAAGAAATTGATGAGGCAGAAAGAGAAAACTATACATTTGACAAATTCAGAAAAGATAAAAGATTCTCTCAAAAACTTACGCTTTTACGAAGACGCGTAGCAGAAGCAGAAAGAAGACGCTTCGCGACTTCAAGAGTTACAGGAAAACCTACGAGAAAATCCGTCACATATTCAGGACATATAAACGCCTACTTTGAGAAATATATTTATACTCAAGAAGGAAAACAACAAGAGCCTGGGGCACCCATGATTCCAATCCCAATACCTATTCCCATGCCCGGTATTGGTGCTCCGCCCCCTCAAATGGAACAACCTAATCCTGAACAAAACGAAGAGCCAGGAGAAGAACAGGACCAAGGGCAGCAACAAGACGAAGAAGGAGGTGCAACACCAGCTGCGGCAAATCAAAAAAATCAAAGAAAAAAGAAAAAAAACCGGTTGGCAGAATTTGCAAAAAATAAAGCAAAAAAAGCTGTAAAAAAAGCAGGTGAGGATATTGGGAAGAAAATTCTGCAACAAATTCTTGCGCGAATAATTCAACCGATAATATCATTTGTAATTCAACTCATAATGGATTTCCTTGGGTCAACTGTGGGAGAATGGATAATTGGCATTATTGGTGCAATAGCTATAATTATTCTTGTCATTTGGCTTCTCTCGCTACTTTTTCAACCACCCACCATCGTACAACTGAAGTGTGGAGATAGTAACATAAAAGCCATCCAAGGAAGAGAAATATCAACTTTTACCACGGACATAAATAATTATTTCTTCTTAGACTATTTTCCTCTGGATGCTCGGAACAAAGATTCTGGGAATTGGATACCGATAGGCGATTCTCCTGATAGCTACAAACATAATCAGACAGTTAAGGCAACTGAGGATGTTGTAAATACTTTATGTGTGCTTTTTGGCCATGTTAAAGAAAACCCTGCATTTACCTCAGAGTCTTATATCAATACCTTTGGTACGCTTGTAGTTGGCACTACAAAACAGGGAAGAAGTGGCGGAGATAGCGGAAGTAGAGGAAGAGGAGATGCATTAGATGTTGCAATTTTTACAGAGTTTGATGATTCTTCCTCCAGCTGTGAGAGTAAATACACCACTACGCAAGGGGATGGATCAACAAGACTCGAGGTAAGAATTAAAAATCCAGACAAATGTACATCTATTTATCAGCTGCAGTTTAACATAGCTCAAGGACTAGGATATGCTCTTATGGATCAACAAAATAATCAATATATCCATGATCCAAAAATATTCAATAGTTTCAAAAGTCCCACTGGTCCTTATAATAATCCTTATTTATTACCAACTGGAGGGTGCGAACTTTCCCCTAGTCCTAATCCCAGAGATTGCTTTGCAGATATGGTCGGCGAATACTTTACTTATCCGTATTATTTTGACAGCAATGGTTCATATATTACCCCAACCGATATTCCAACGCCAACCCCACAAATTCCCGAAGCAACAATTACAATAATTCAAGGCAAGCTCTCCATTACTCCTGCGCCAACATATCCCCCAGTCACGCCTACACTAAACTCACCCCTTTCTGATTTCCCAACCGGCAAGTATAAAGCCTATTATGATTTTGCTTATAACAATTTATTTGATGGCATTGATTTTTATGGGGGGGTTCATCCCCAGGCCCCTCTTCCCCCCCCAGATTTAAGGGCTGGGATAAAAAAACAATTCGGAATTGATTTTGCAAGTGGATTTTCTACACAAGAGCTTACTTGGACCTGGAATAAATTTTGGGATATTTCAGGAACAAATTTTTTTAAACTTCTGGGCAATTGGTCAAAAATCTCAGTTACGATTTCTACGAATGGTTGGGATACTGTTAGTTATAGTGGAAATAACTGCACAGTAAGCTTTAGGACAGGAGCTCACTCTGAGGAAGATTGGGATGTTATTTTGATTCATGAATTTGGACATTGCATTAGTTGGCTACCTAATCAACTTAGCCATTCAACTGATTTGCCCGGAGTAATAAATGCAGATAAACTGGTTAAAGGAGATAAATATAGTGGGTATATGACTTATTATTCAGACCATGCAGATTATTCTCACAACCATTGCGATGGAATAGGAAGTCTTACAGAAGATTATCCGGAAGCCGTAACTTATTACCTAAACCCTAAGTACGTGGAACAAACTTTGTGCAGAGAGTCTGTAACCCCACCAGAATCCAATCCTTATGCTAACAACAGACAACCAAATCACATGGCTTTTATCAGACGTCTTTTAGGGCCGTATTAAATTAATTATATGGAAAAATTAAAAACAATTGTTTTAATTACTTTTGGAACATTAATTCTTCTTTTTTTAATTATTCTTATCTCATTTAAAACGATGCGCTTGTCGAGCGTAATAGATTTTTTACCCACACCTACTCCTGTTGGAGGTTATTCAGTAAATAGTAGAATTCCTGTAAACACACCGGTTTCAAGTCTTCAGAAGACATTAATTTATCAGACAACAGAAGATGAGGTAAAAAAAAGAAGTGACATCTTATCATCCGATCAAATTGACCAAAATACCGTAAGGTACGAGGTTAGATCTGTAAATCCTCTCGCCCCCGACGAAATAATAACCAACAACGGTAAGGTTGTGTTTGAAAGAACATCAACTTTTACTAGTGATCCAGGAGGTCTTCCCAAATTTTCAACATTTAAGTCAGAGTTCGGTGAGCCTGATGAGATTGTATACGGAAACCAAAACTGGGATGAAACTATTGATTCTTTAATTTATTTTAGTAAAGGATTTGTTTTGATTGGAAGACAACAAACCGATGAAATATTTGAAATATTGCGCTTTGCTCCAACAACTAGAGAGGATTTTTTTAATAAGTATGGTAACTACGTTAAGACACTGCCGCCATCCGATGCTCCTTAAATTATGTTCTAATGGGCATTATAAGGTGGAGAAAGCTTGGGTCGTTGGCAATTCTAAAAACCCCAGCATTTAAAGGACCTGTCATCTCAAAATACATCGATTCTTCTTCAACAGCTCCTAAAACGTCCA
>JANWKV010000051.1 GCA_025451195.1 Candidatus Microgenomates bacterium
ACATTTGCCAGTTGTTCTCTTGGGGTAAGTTCGGGGTTATCTCCAATTGTTATACCTAAAAATATTCTGTCATGGGTAGATAATATATCTCCTGGAATTCCACAGGGATGAGTGGCTAAATTTAGCGGTAATGTGCCATTGTTGCAAAGCGGCGCAAGTTGACCATTGTCTGTTGTGCCAAGATTAACAGAAACAAGCCCGTCTGTATTTGGTTTTACTGTTTGCAGTCCTTCCCAAATTCTATGATTTGCGGAATCAGATCCTATTGGGTCATCGTAAATTGCAAAACGTAAGTTGGTTTGGGAAGTGATTGGAATTCCGTTTTTGTCGGTAAGTTTTATTGTAAACAAAAATTTTTTCTGAGGCTCACTTTTTGCCCCTAAAACAAGACTTTCATTTTTTGGCATTTTGAAAAAGTTTGAATAGATTGAGATACCGATTACTGTTGAGACTATAATTAAAAGGCAGGCACTAATTGAGTATTCAAAAGCACTATTGTGATATCTTTTATACCATTTAGGTCTTTTGTATCTAATAATCATCCAGAATTTTTGCAAAGGTGAGAGATTTTCAAGGCTTACATTTTCAAAATCAAAACTTGCTTTGGGGATATTCCTGATTTTTGATATATTTTGATCTGTATATTTATAGAAACTGAATGATTTTTCTTTAAATATCTTTCTTCCTCTTATTTCCCAAATCTTTTTCCTGAGCGCTTTTATCAGTCTTACTTGGGGAGTGACAAATAATTTGTCTATCAGAAAATTCAAGGACTGGAAACTTTTTTGCAGCATCCTGATTGGTGGAATTCTGGAATATATAACTTTTGCATTTTCTTGCTTGGGCTCTTCGATATTTGGCAAAAATATTGGTTTATCCAAATCAACCGGCTGGGGAATTTTTTTTATAATTTTACTGGGTAGAGAAGAAACTTTTATCTCTGTTTGCGCAGGTATGAGAATTTGTTGCTGACCCCACAATAAATATTTTCTAAGAGAAGACAGCTTTCTATTAATTGACGAAGCAGAAAAGTAATTATTGTTAATTAAATAGCTTTTATAGGTTTCTATAAGAGGTTTGTTTATAAATTTAAGTAAGTCTTTATCTTCCAAAGCATGGCCGTAACCACTTTCGGTAAGAAAAGTTTTTGCCCAAACAAGAAACTGTTTGGCATCAATTAGATAATTCTTTATGGTTAGTGAAGAAGCTTTGTCTTCGAGCAGATAATTTTTAAACTGTCTAAGAAACCATGGGTCAGTTGCATTTTCCTCTTTTTTTATTTCTGCAAATGTTGATTCAAACGGGCTATTGTTTATCTCTCCCATTTTTTTGAGATATGAAAAAAAGTTTCTCAAAGAAGAGAGGTATCTGTTAACAGATTGCAAAGAAAAAGTTTTCACAGTCTCTTTCTCAAATAGAGCAATAGTTTCTTTGGTTATTTCTTTTGGGTCAAAAATTCTATTGGTTGCTGTTTCAACCCACAAAATAAATTTCCGAATATCGGAGATATAATTTTTTATAGTAACCGGGGATGGAACCGGTTTTTTTTGTGAAATATAGTCCTTAAAACCGTCTAAAAATTTCATATTTCGTATTGAAAATTGTGTGAAAATTTGTACATAGCCTCAAAATTATACAGATTATACAAATTATAAATATTTTCTATACTACTACTAATAACAGTAAGAAGATTACAAAAATATGTCAATAACCTAGAGTTGAATTAAAATGGCAAAGTTATATAGTAATATATCTTTTGATACATTATATTTTTGATAGAAAAAAATATGAAATTTAATAAAAGTTACATTTCATACAAAAAAACTTACTAAAAATGATATATCTATTTATATCAAAAGAATACAAAAGCATGAAATTTTAAATTGTTGTTTAAAGATATACTTATTTTAAGGAAATAGTATTTAGAAAATAATAGATAGAAAAAAATAAGTAAATAAGGTATCAAAGACCATATTTTGTGGTTTAGCTCAATTCAGCAAATATATTTATAGGTCTATATTTGGCAATTAATAGTATTAAGTGACAAATAATCAATATTGATAATTTAGTTTGATTGCAAGGCTTAAGTTTAAGATAGCCTCATAAAGCCTCATTCAGTTAGATATATTTATACACACTTAGCTCCTTTCAATGGTTAAAAATAAATTTAACATGTGCTTGACTAATGTTTGACAACCATGAAAACATTTTTCTTTAATGATCCGGTTGGGAATTTCCATTTTGTTCGTTTTTAATCTAATTTTTAAACCATTTTAATTTGCTTAATGAATTTAGCCTCAAAATTTAGAATTTAGCCAATTTTATTATAAAAGTATCCTTATAGTTTTGTCTTTAATCATGCAGATTATTCCCTAATCAAAGACTAAGTAATATTTGAGGCTAGAAGATTTTGTGAAAATTACTAATTTAGACAACTGGAATAGGATTTATTAAACTTTATAAGCGTGAAAATCCTTTTTAGCACTTACACTTGTGAAAATGGAGTTAAATGGTGTTTTCTTTTAGATTTTTAATCACTCTAGTTAGGATTGTGATAAAAACAATTATAATTAGGCCTAAAACTAATAATAGTTTGATAGGAGCCGCTAAGAAGTAAATTGTGCGCTGAAAAACAGGTCCCTGATCTGAAAGAGCGAGAGTAAGGCGCGCGCTGTATATACCGAGAAGGATTTTTTCATTCCAAATTATTTGTGTTTCAGAGTCTGAGTTAACATCCGGAACATAACGACTCGAATGGGAGAGTATGTTTACGGGTAAAAGATTTAATGCTCCCACGGTTTGACCATATATATTTTTAATAACAACATTTCCTTTAGGGGAGAAAACATTTTTTGCGGTATTTTCTACAAGTAAGCTAATTGGTACAGGCCCGTTTAAAAGAAAGATTGGAGCAGAAAAATTCTGAATAATACCATTTGGTTTTTCCGTTTGCGTCAGTTGACCCACCGTAAGAATAACATTTGAGGCAACTCCACCTATGATGCTTGAAATATTTGTATCATCAAGTGAAAAAGGATCGGATTTTGCAATGAAAGAAAAATAATAATCTCCCTGCGGAAAATCTTTAGGAATGTCGATCGTTAAAGTAACTTGCTTTCTTTGAGTTGGAGAAAGAATTAATTTAGATATCTGAGTATCTCCATCAGTAATTTTAATATGAGAAAGAAGATTCTGGTAATCAGCATTAAGCGTTGTTGTTTGTGGAACAATCACTGCTTGCCCGTCAAACTTATTTGAAGGAACAAATGGACGGATTTGAAAATTTAAATCAACTGGATTGTCTGCGTCGTAGTTTTGAAGATAAATAGGTATTGTTGATGTTGTTTGAGTTTCTTGGGTAATTTTACTTATGGGAGGATATATTCCAACCGAAAAACTGGAAGCAAACGCGTTTGCCGGTAAGAGAAATAAGAAATAAGATAAAAGAGAAAAGATAAAGGAAAAACAAATTGGATTTAAGTTATTTTTTTTCATAGATTCAAACATCTTATGTCGTATATCTTATGCCTTCGTTAATATCCCGGCACAGCAATATATGTAACTGTGTTGCTGTATAAACCTTTGGGTTGTGTTGTTGCAGTATTTATTTTATATATAATCTCAGACTTTTTTATTTTATCCGAACCTGTTCCACTCATCACATTTTCTAAATTATCGCTGTCGATTTGATTTGGGAATTCCATAAAGTCTCCGGAGTTTTTTATAACGCAATCACTTCCCGCTAGAGCTTTGCAGGAATAGCCAAAGCCAAAAGTTAGTGGGTTTGACCAGCCGGATGCAAATTCATTTGAACATAAGCCATCGTCACATGTTGTAGAAGGTATGATTATTGTCTTGCCGTTTTGCAGCATAAGTTCATGATCTTCTGTTGCGCCTACGGCATAAGAGAATGCGCTGCCAACGTTTATGGAAAGATTTTGCAATCTGGTGACAGGATTTGTTGGAGAGAAAGGCCCGTAATCGATGATAAGAGGTGAAAGAGAAAATACAAAATCATTCAGGCCAAAAATATAGTCAAATCCCTGTTCAACAGCAAACCCGTTTCCATTTATTACGCCTTGGCGAACATCGCTTATTCCTTTTACATCTTGTAAATGAGTTTGGGGTGCAATAGTGATTTCCGGGTTAAGATCAATAATATAGTTTTCATCCGACATTGTTGATGCTTTTGATACACCCGTTAACAATAAATATCCGGCAGTAAAGATAGCTATTACAATGGTTAATTTTAAAAAATAGTAACGCATACTTTGCACTTATTGCTTGGTTTTTTCTTCCTTTATGTCTCTATCTCTAAATTCATGTCCAAAGAAAAACGCCAGCGGAGAAATAAGAATAAGTGATCCAAGGCGGATAAAACTTTCAACTGATCCATTTTTTAGCGCTTCTGGCAGAAAAAAAGCCATTGCTCCTATTGCATAGACAAAGACGCTCAAAGGTTCAAAAATAAACGTAATTCCAAAACCCAAAAAATAGGTTAAGAAGTAAATGGGTGAATATAAATTACCGGTAATACTGATAATAAGAAGAAGAATGCTGTTAAGTAAAAAGATATCAAAATATCCTCCAATAAGGTCTTTTTTCGTTTTTATATTAACTAATATTACTAAAGCCAAAATCAAAGCCAAACCTATCAAAAGTGGAATAGTAAAGTTATCAAGCTGGGACTCTTCCCAAATAAAAGCAAATCCAAAAGAAGCTATAAGTATGAGCCAATGGATAAAAAGTTTCATACACTTATACTAGAAGAATTACTGCTATCTGGCAAGGAATTTGTAATTTGCAATCTTAAAAAGTGAATGCTGGAAAAATTTTTGTTATACTACAGCCATGGTTGCAAAAGAAACAAAAAACAAGAAACAGGAAACAGGAAAAATAGAAAAATATGATCCGTCTAAGATAGAACCAAAATGGCAGAAGAAGTGGAAAGAAACAGAGCTTTATAAATTTAAAGAAGACTCTAAAAAAGAAAAATATTATCCTTTGGTAGAATTGCCATACCCCTCCGGCGATTTGCATATTGGCCATTGGTTTTCATTTGTAACAGCCGATGTTCATGCTAGAGTCCATAAAATGATGGGTAAAAATGTGTTTTTTACAAACGGATACGATGCATTTGGTTTGCCTGCGGAAAATGCGGCAATAAAGCGCGGAATTCACCCCAAAGACTGGACAATAAAAAACATGGAAACCATGACAAAACAATTTGAAACAATGGGCTCAATGATTGACTGGTCACATACAACAGCCGCATGTTTTCCCGATTACTACAAATGGAATCAATGGATATTTATAAGAATGTACGAAAAAGGTTTGGCATACAGGGGGAAAATGCTTAGCAATTGGTGTCCGCAAGACCAAACTGTTCTAGCCAATGAACATGTAGAAAACGGTAAATGTTGGAGGTGCGGATCAGAAGTTGTACAGAAAGAAATAGAGCAGTGGTTTATAAAATTAACAGAATACGCAGATCAGTTAATTTGGCCCGAACCAGATAAAAACGGGTTGTCAAACGGAGTAGACTGGCCAATATCTGTGAGGGTTGCACAAAACCAATGGATTGGAAAAAAAGAAGGTGTAAAAATTAAGCACAAGGTTATAGGGACAGATTTGGAATTTGAATCTTTTTCTGCATATCCTGCCTGGAGTTGGGCAGACAGATACATTGTTATTGCTCCCGAACACTCAATTGTGAAGAAATTAGTCAAAGGTACAAAGGAAGAAAAAAAAGTCATGAAATTTGTTGAGGAAATGAGTAAAAAGACCGATCTGGAAAGGCAGGAAACAAAAGAAAAACTTGGTGTATTTACGGGAAGGTATGCGAAAGATCCATTCGGTGGTCCGGATATGCCTATTTGGCTTGCAAATTTTGCATTGATTAATTTTGGGACAGGTATTATCAGATGCTCCGGTCATGATGAACGGGATATTGAATTTGCTAAAAAGTACGGATTAAAAACAGGCGAGGCAGTTGTCAAAAGAGAAAATGGTAACGCAGCCACTCCGCATGATGGAATGGGGGGAATTTTAAAAGATTCCGGTCCATTTACCGGTAGGGATGTTTGGGAGGTGGTTCCGGAAGTGATTAATTGGATAGAAAAACAGGAAATTGGAATTCGCTTTGTTAACTATCATATTCATGACTGGTCTGTGTCGCGTCAAAGATATTGGGGAACGCCTGTTCCAATGATTCACTGTAAGAAGGATGGAATTATACCTGTTCCGGACGATCAGCTTCCGGTCGAACTGCCTTATGATGTTGATTTTACTCCTAAAGGTAAGCCTCCTCTTGCGTCAAATAAAGAATGGATGAAAGTTAAATGTCCAAAGTGCGGAGGGGAAGGATTAAGAGATCCGGAAACTTTAGATACTTTTTTTGATTCGTCTTGGTATTTCTTTAGATACTTAAATCCACACTATGATAAAGCACCCTTTAGTAAAGAAGACGCAAAAAAATTAACCCCGGTTGATATTTATTTTGGCGGGGCGGAGCATACTCTTGGACATACATTATACGCACGTTTTTTCACCAGGTTTTTCAAAAAATTAGGCCTTGTAGACTTTGACGAATTTGCCAAAAAACGCGTTCAGCATGGTGTAATTTTAGGACCGGACGGAGCGCGTATGAGTAAATCCAAGGGCAATGTTGTAAATCCGGATGATGTTGTAAAGGAATACGGGGCAGACGCGGCAAGAGTATATCTTTGTTTTATGATGCCATACGACGCAACAGCCCCATGGGCTCCGGGCGGAATGTGGGGGACATACAGGTTTTTGAAAAGAGTTTGGGATTTGCAATATAACCTTAACGATAAAGAACTATCAAAAACCGATTTGTTTGAAATGCATTCGGCGATTCTAAAAGTCCAGGAAGACGCAGGATCAACAAAGTTTAATACAGGTGTATCAACCCTTATGAAATGGATTAATTATTTATCGGCAAAGGAATCAATTACTCCGGAAGAATACAAAAAATTCCTTTTGCTTTTGGCTCCTTTTGCTCCTCATATTGCAGAAGAAATTTATCAGACATATTTTGCCGGCGATAAAGAATTTAAATCAATCCACGCTCAAAATTGGCCGCTGTTTGATGAAAAATATTTAACAACAGAAAGCGTGACTATTGTAATTCAAATAAATGGCAAATTAAGAGACAGTATTCAAGTCGAAAGCACAAAGTTAAAAATTCAAAGTGAAATAGAGCAATTAGCTAAAAAGAGCTCAAAAATTCAAAAGTATATAGAAGAGAAGAAAATACTAAAAACAATTTATATACCAGGTAAAGTGTTAAATTTTGTTGTTGCATAAAAAATATTTTTCACAGAAACTGTATAATTCCTCAAAATTATAATGGAGCAATTTTTTGAAAACTTTTTTTCACAGATAAAACTATTACCGAAAGAGTATGTTTTACCCATCTTAGTGTGTTTAATCGGATTGATATTAATAGTATATGGTTTGATACAATACTTCGGGAATAGTCAGCCTCAACAATCGGGATTAGATTTAGAGGATATTACAGTTACTCAACCCGTGAAAATTGTGAAAAAAATTGAAGTTGATGTAGAAGGAGCGGTTGTTAATGAAGGAGTTTATTCTCTTGACCAAAATGCAAGAATTAAGGATGCACTTATTGCAGCGGGTGGATTGTCTGTTAGTGCGGATCGGGATTTTGTAGAAAAAAGTGTAAACCTTGCCGGAAAGATTACGGATGGTGCAAAAATTTATATCCCCAGAAAAGGAGAGGGCATATTGGATGGTACGCAAACAGTTGAAGGTTCGACATCTAATTCTTCTCAAATTAATATAAATACGGCTACGGCCGCAGAATTGGATCAGTTGCCGGGAATAGGTTTAATTACCGCCCAAAAGATAATTGACGGGAGGCCTTATTCCGGAGTCGAAGAATTACTTTCTAAAAAAATTGTGGGACAAAAGGTATATGAAGAAATAAAATCACTCATTGTTTCTTTCTAGGTCATCCTGGATGTTTGTAGGGTATTATAAAAATACTTCACCGGCATCCGGATTTAAAGAAGCATGAAAGAGAAAATTAATTAATGGGATATTTATTGCGTGTAAATGTTAGTTAAAGAAATATATGTCCAGGTTAATTATTCTAATTTCAATTGTCCTACTGGCTATTATATTTCGGATTATACTTTTCTTTAGCTTTAGGCCTGTTCTTAGCGATGGACAGAATGTATCCTTTTCAACAACTGTTCTTGACGAACCAGTACTGCAGGGGAGGATAAACAGAATAACAGCCGTTTATGGAAATATTTTTGGTTCTCAAAAATTGCTTATTTATTATTTACCTACAATTAATATTCTCTACGGTGAAAAAATTTCAATCACAGGTAGTGTTGAAATTATAAAATCCAAAAATTCAAGCAGTCAAAGCAATGGACTGATAAACTTAAATAATGGTTTTAGCATGTATCTTCCTAAAATTCAGCCTCAAATAGATAAAAATAATATATTCTTATCACTCGCATCATATATCCGCCAAAAAACAAAAGAGCTCTATTTTAGCAATCTGGATGATCAATCGGCAAACTTACTTTTAGGAATAGTATTAGGAGTGAGAGGCAGTTTTTCACAATCATTTTTGCAGTCTTTAAGAAATGCAGGAGTGATGCATGTTATCGCCGCGTCGGGAATGAACGTTACGCTGACAGGCGGGTTACTGCTTGGACTATTGGGAAAATTTTTCACAAGGAAAATAAGTTTAGCTATAAGTGTTTGCGGAATTGTTTTTTATGCGGTTCTAGCCGGATTTCAACCCTCAATAATTAGAGCTGCAATAATGATAAGCTTTGTTTTTACCTCCCAGATTTTTGGACGGCAATATACATCTTTGTATGGTTTGTTTTTTACAGTTTTACTTATGCTTTTTGTATCACCGGAGCTCCTATTTGATATCGGATTTTTGCTATCCGTATTTTCAACTCTTGGTATTCTGTTTATTAAACCGCTTTTTCCTAAAACTAGTTGGTTTGAAGATGCTTCAACTACCATATCTGCACAAATTGCGACACTTCCAATCCTGCTTTCCGGTTTTGGCCAATATGGACTTTTATCAATTCTTGTAAACGCGCTTGTTTTATGGACCGTGCCAATTCTTATGATACTTGGTGGTATTGCCGCTATTACTCAATTTATTCCATTTGTGGCAGGTACTTTTCTTTTCTTTACCGTTCCACTCCTTTGGTTTTTTGAGAGTATTGTCTCTGCTTTTAATTCAATTCCTTTATCTATAACTTTTTCTCAGGTTCCTTTTCTTGCGGTTGTTGGTTATTACGTTTTTACTTTTGGAGTCGTATGGTTTTTAAGAGTAAACAGAGAGGATAGCATAAATATATATCAAAATAATAATAAAGATATCATAAGAGATCTTAAGCCGGATCCATTAATACGTTGATTTATAATTACAGCACAAAGGTTCGTAATCCTAAGCCTTAGTTAAAAGTTCTTTTCTGGATTGGAATAAGCGGGGTTTCGGTTTCCATTTTTGTAACTTGCACATTTGCCTTTGCAATAGGTAATGTAAACGAAATTGTTGTTCCATGCCCGGGAAGGGATTCAACCGAGACTTTTCCTCCATGAGCTTCTACAATACCTTTGGAAACATAAAGCCCCAAACCGGTTCCTATAGCCCGTTGGCCGTATCCGGGGTTTTGAATTTGTGAAAATTTATTAAAAAGTAAATTTTGTTTTTCTTTGGGAATGCCTATTCCGGTATCGGAAACAGAGATGATTATTCCCGGATTTGTGCTAGATTGTGGGAGCTGTTCCTGGAAAAACTTTCTTGCATGTAAAATAATTGATCCACCGTCCGGTGTAAATTTGAGAGCATTGGAAATAAGGTTATTGACGACCTGTCCAATACGGGAAGAGTCAAAATAACCAAGCGGCATTTTTGGATCAACATCCAAAACAATTGAAATATGTTTTTTCTCTGCTTCAGGGCTAAACAGCTGTTGGCTTTCTGCCAGAACAAATAAAACATTATCTGCTTTTTGGACTATTGAGAAATGACCCGATTCTATTTTTGCGGCATCCAGAAGCGAGTTAATGTCATGAAGCATTCTATCCGATTGTTTATGAATAATTTCCAGTGTTTTTTCCTGCTGTTGTTTATCTAACTTTTCATTCTCGGTTAGCATAAGCTCAGATCCGGCTTTTATGGCAGAAAGTGGCGCACGTAGCTCATGTACAATGGAAGAGGTGAAATCTTCTTTGAGTTGTGCCATGGCTTTCTCGGATGTTACGTCATGAAGCCTTACGGAAGCTCCAATAACCTGCTGTGAAAAATTTTGCTTTGCTCCAAGTATAACCGGAGTGATCGCAACCTGGACTGTTTTTTCATTGATTTGAATTTCGGACTGTTCAAATACTTTATTGTTTTTCATGGAATCCGTGATTTCGGTTTTAAAGTCTGTTGTTTTTGAAAGAGGAGATAAAACCTGGTAGATTGTAGGATTATCATCATTAATACCCAGAATTTTTTTTGCAGCAGGATTAATTGTTGTAAGGTTAAACGATTTATCAACCATAAAAATTCCATCGGTTAAGCTTTCTATCATGCCAATTAGTTTTCCTTCTTCGGTTTGGATTACTTCTTCAAGTTTGGAAAGAGCCGTACACATTTGTTTTGTAATTTGGTAGGCCGCTTCTATGTCTTCCAGAAGATACGCCTTTTGTTTTTGGGAAGAAACAGTAATAATTCCCAACAGTTTTTCATTTACAACAACAGGGATATGAAAAAAAGATTCAACAAACATTCTTTCTGAGGTATTTATTACAATTCCAAAACGCGTTTCTTCAATCGGCTTTGATTGAAAACTGCCTGTATATGTTTCCCATGAGGCAATGGTTCGTCTTTTTAACTCTTCCAAATATTTGCTGCTTATTCTATCTTCAATGTAATATTTAATAATTACCTTGTCCTCATTAACAAGCATAGAAAGCGCAACGGATTTGGAGAATAAGTCCTTAAGGCTGCTAGCGATTGTGTCTACAATGTGATCAAGGTTGAGGGTATAACCTATTTTATCCTGAATTGCCCTAAAAATTGCCAGTTCATAGAGTCTTCTTTTCTGAGCCGCGTTTTGTTTTGCAAAAAGCTTTTTGATATATTCATCTCTTATAACAAAGTAAAGAAGACCAATGAGAAATTGAAGTATTATAACAAAGACAATAACAAAAGGCAGGCTCATATGATAATAGTAAAGAGTAAATAGAAAATAGTAAATAGCAGATAATAATCAAATCCCTTAGATAACCTCAAGGCAAATAATCCAATGCGTTTTAAATTAGATTATTTGTTTATTCGTTTATTGGATTATTAACTTGTAGGTTTATTATCTGCGGTTGGGGTTGTAAAAGGGCTTGACGATGTTGATGACTGCGGATCAGGCATAGTTGTCGTAGACGACAAATTTTCGGCTGTAGGAGCAGGTGCAGCCATTGAACTATTTGGTTCAGGCATTGATGGTGTTTGATTTTCCATTGGAGAAGGATCG
Organism: Candidatus Microgenomates bacterium; assembly: GCA_025451195.1. Classification (GTDB taxonomy): domain Bacteria; phylum Patescibacteriota; class Microgenomatia; order Levybacterales; family UBA12049; genus JANWKV01. Next base: position 11,550 of record JANWKV010000051.1, read on the forward strand.
GCCATGGGCGTTGGTTCAGCTGGTGGTGTAGACGTTGAGCCCTGCATAGCAGAAGAGGAGTCTATTTTTGCATCCTCAGTTGGAGTTGTGGGTATTGGAGGCGTTGGAGAAGCAGGAGTTACAGTATCTGTACCGGAAGAAATAGGAGAAGGCTCGGTTAATGTGGGATTTGGATTTGGCATGACTGGCGGCATTGCCGGCTCGGGTGTAACAGTTTGAGCTGGAGTCGCCTGCGGCGGCGTATTCTGGCTTTCCAAAAATTCTGTTAAAGGTTCCATGGTTTTTTTAACAAGACTGCCTGTAAGTTCTGTAAAGGCTTCTTCCAATTCTTTTGTAATTTGTTTTGGTTCACCGGCTATTTCTGTTACTGTGCCGTCATCAGAAATCACAACACCCGGAATACTTTTAACTTTGGCAATTGTAATATCAGGTCCAATGGCAATCATCTGCTTTTTAATTACCTGGGTCAGTATCTCTTTAAAATCCGGAACAATTGATAGCGGTTGGCTATCTAGCGGACCAGAGGCGGGATTTATATTTGTCATATTGTTTTTACTCCCTCCGTTTGTGTCGGTATTTCTGATGGTGTTAGAGTTCGCGGTTGTATCTCTGCCGGTTGCTCTGCAGATTGTTGTTCGGGTTGTTGCAATGGTGGTTCTGGTTGAGCAGTAGATTGCTCGGTTGGTGCTTGTGGCGGTTCTGTCGCTATAGGAGAAGGTGTAGTGGTGCTGCTAGCAGTACTGGCACCACCCCCCACATTCATCCTGTCGTCTGCTAATCCTGGTTTAGATTCATGCTCTCTTATTAAATCATTTACCTTTGCTATCAAATCTTTTGGTTCAATCTGGTATTTAAGAATATAGTCCAAGGCACCGGCATTAATTGCCTCATCAACCAGGCCGTTTTGAGTAAAATTGGAAAGCATGGCAACGGGAATATTTTTAGTATCAGGATCTTTTTTTATAAGGCTTAAAACCTGATTGCCGTTCATATCAGGTAAAACCTGATCGAGTAAGATAATATCGGGTTTTTGGGTTTTTGCTTTGTCGAAAGCATCTTTTCCGTTGTTTGCGGTAACAACCTGCATTCCTCCTGCTATAAGAGTTTGAGAGAAAATATCTAACAGTGATTGTTCGTCATCCACCAAAAGAACCAGCATAAATATTACGCTATCAGCTATAGTACGCGTTGTCAAGGGTAAAAAAAGCTGATAAACTTAACTAATGGTAAACTCACAGATAGAAAATCTGAAGTCAGAGATTTCAAAAGTAATTAAGGATTTGGGGATATCAGAGAAAATTGACATAAATCTGGAAATTCCACCTGATTCGTCTCATGGTGATTATACAACCAATGTGGCATTTCAATTAAGTAAAATTCTAAAAAAATCTCCATTAGAAATTGCTTCTACAATTGTAAAGAAATTAGAAATTAGAAATTTAAAATTAGAAATTGCCAAAGTCGAAGCTTTGGCTCCCGGTTTTATAAATTTTTGGATTTCAAATGAAAAATTATTAGAAAATGCAAAAAAAATAATTGCAGACCCTCAAAATTTTGGTAAAACAAATATTCTAGTTGGAAAAAAGATAGTTGTTGAGTTTACAGATCCAAATCCATTCAAAGAATTTCATATTGGGCACGTTTACACAAATACTGTTGGGGAATCTTTATCCAGAATTTTTGAAGCAAACGGAGCAACCGTCTGGAGAGCGGATTATTTTGGAGATGTTGGAATGCATGTTGCAAAAGCAATATGGGGCATTTTGCATAGTGATGTAAAAAACCCTGATAAAAAGGAAGTTATCTATCAAGATAATTTAGATAAGCTTATTGAGTATGCGGGTCAAATCCTAAAATTTTTAAAAGAGAAGACGCTAAATGAAAGAATTAAGTTCATGGGGCAAGGTTATGCGTTGGGCTCTACTTTATATGAAGAAAGTGAAAGAGCAAAGTCAGATGTAATACACCTAAATAAACTTATATATATTGTTGCACAGAAAATGTGGGAGAAAGAAAAAGGTCTTAAGGCCCAGGTCGATTATCAAAAAGGGGAAAGTCTAAATCAAAAAGAATTAGATATGCTATATGAACTTTATACAAAAGGCCGCAAATGGAGTCTTGAATATTTTGATTCACTTTATTCCCGTTTGGGAATGCATTTTAATGGTTATTATCCGGAAAGTATTGCTGGAGAAAGAGGATATTCTTTAGTAAAAAATCATATTAAAGATGGAGTTTTTGAAGAAAGTGACGGTGCAATTATATTCAAAGGCGGCAATTACGCCCTCCTGTCAACTCCCAAAGGTGCAGATAATAGCCGGCAGGGGTTGCATACAAGGGTTTTTATTAACTCTTTGGGACTTCCAACATATGAGGCAAAAGAATTAGGTCTTGCTCCGTGGAAATACGAAGACTTTAAATATGACAGGTCAATAATTGTAACAGGCAGTGAAATTAGGGAATATTTTAAAGTTTTAATCGCAGCAATGAAAGCAGTTGAGCCGGAACTTGGAAATATTACAATGCATTTGCCCCACGGAATGGTAAGGCTTCCAGAGGGCAAAATGAGTTCGCGCACAGGCAAAATTATAACCGGAGAATGGCTAATGGATGAGGCAAAACAAAGGGTAAAGGGTAAAGTTAAAAGGGTAAAGCAACAGAAAGAAAAAGATCTTGACCCTTCATCCTTGACCATTCATCCTTCAAGTGATGAAATCGCTGAGCAGATAGGAATTGGAGCTATCAAGTATGCATTTCTTAAGTCTGGAATTGGAAAGGATATAGAATTTGATTTTGACAATTCTTTATCCTTTGAGGGAGCAAGCGGACCGTATTTACAATATTCTTATGTTAGGACACAGAGCATCCTCGAGAAGGCTAAGGATAAAGGATTAATGATTAATGATAAAAACGAAAAAGAGATAGAGAAATTAATCCTTGATCCTTCATCATTTATCATTAACTCCGAAGAGATTCTTCTTCTTCGTAAAATCTTTCATTACGAAGCGGCAGTTGCTAAAGCAGGGGAAAAATACGCTCCAAATATAATTTGCGAATACCTTTTTGATCTAGCTCAACTCTTTAGCGGGTTTTACCAGAATAATAGAATTGTTGATGCAAAAGAAGCAGGCGAAAGGGAATTTCGTCTTTCGCTAACAAAAACGGTTGGATTTATTTTGGAGCACGGATTGTCGCTTTTGGGTATTGTTGCCCCAAAAAGAATGTGATAGAATATTTCTAAAGATATCTAAATAGAACATTTCTCCTATGGAATTTACTCGTAAAGTTTTACAAAATGGCCTCAAATTGCTCGTTGTTCCAATGAAGTCGTTTGAAAGCGCAACTGTTATGGTTTTGGTTGGTGCAGGGAGTAGATATGAAACCAGAAAAAACAATGGAATCTCACACTTTTTAGAACACATGGCCTTTAAAGGGACAGAAAAACGCCCCACAGCAATGGATATTGCAAGTATAATAGACGGAGTTGGTGGAGAATTTAATGCTTTTACAGGCAAAGAAACAACAGGCTATTATGTAAAATCTTCCAATTCGCATGTAGAACTTTCCATAGACCTCCTTTCCGATATGTTAAATCATTCAAAACTTGACAGTCAGGAGCTGGATAAAGAGCGTGGGGTTATTATAGAAGAAATAAATATGTACGAAGATACTCCAATGCGGAAAATCGGGGATATTTATGAAGAGCTTTTATATGGCGATACTCCTTTAGGCTGGGATGTTGCCGGTACAAAGCAGGTTATAAAAACAGTTACCAGACAGGATTTTATCGATTACATGGGAGGTTTATATAGTCCGCATAACATGACAGTAGTTGTTGCAGGTGGAGTAGATGTTAAAAAAGCAGAGGAATTGGTAGAAAAATATTTCGGCTCAATGAAACGCTTTGATACATTAAGTTATGTAAAAGTAATAGATGGTCAAGATAAGCCAATGGTTCTTGTAAAACAAAAAAAGACAGAGCAAGTTCATGTTGCAATTGGTTTTAGGACAATTCCTTTGGAACACCCCGACCGCTATCCGCTTGATTTACTGGCGGCAATATTAGGCGGAGGAATGAGTAGCAGGCTTTTCCATGAAGTAAGGGAGAAAAGGGGATTGGCCTATTATGTACGAACAAATTCAGATAATTATGCAGATTGCGGAACAATTGCTTCTTCCGCAGGGGTTGACCCTCAACGAGTATCTGATGCGGTAAAAGTGATACTTGAGCAATATAATTTAATTAAACAGCCGGGAAATATCAAAGCAGGAGAATTAAAAAAAGCAAAAGAATTCTTAAAAGGACATTTTGTGTTGGAATTGGAAGACAGCCGTTCTGTTGCTTCATTTTATGCCCATCAGGAGCTTTTGGAAAAAAATTTATATACACCGGTTGAAGTAAATCAAAAAGTAGATGCTGTAACATTGGAAGACGTAGAAAGAGTCGCAAAAAAATATATTGTAAACGAAACACTCAATCTTGCCGTAATAGGAAATATTGAGAATGGACAGGAACTAAAGGATCTTTTACATCTGTAAAAAGGTAAGGATTAGTGATTAATTAATAGTTATTAAGCTTAATATTTATTGCTACTTAATCATTAATCGTTTATAATTAATAATTATGGAACGATCAGTTGTTTTAGTTAAACCCGATGGCCTGCAAAGAGGTTTAATTGGCGAAATCATCCACAGATTTGAAAGAAAAGGACTTCATTTAACCGCAATTAAAATGATTGTCATGACAGATGAAATTTTGGACGAATGGTATGTGCATCATAAAGATAAGTCTTTTTTTGGCAATCTTAAAGAATACATGATGAGTTATCCGGTTGTTGCCATGGTTTGGGAAGGAATGGAGGCAGCAAAGACAATAAGGAATTTGCTCGGTATTACAAAAGG
>JANWKV010000052.1 GCA_025451195.1 Candidatus Microgenomates bacterium
CAATGCGTGAGTTCTAACAGATACAACTGCTTCTCCTTCCGGCACAAATTTGCCGTCAAAAAATATAATACTGCTCATGTCGGTTCTAATGATACCTCAATCTATCTTTTGAATCAAGATATTCCTCGCGTTGTTAGATGGTTAAATGGTTGAACTGTTATTATCATATTCAAATATGATAACATTACCTCATGAATTTTTTTGAAAGTTTTTTGTCCAAAAAAACAAAGGATTTAAGAAGTCAGGTAATTGATCACAAATTTTGGAAAAATATCGAAAACGGTACTCTGGATAAAAAGCATCTTAGCCAATTTATTTTGCAGGATTTCTGGCTGGTAAAACAGGCTCTAAAAATTGATACGCTAACAATAGCCTCAATGAAAAGCATAGAACTCCGCGATTTACTTTTGCAAAGATTGCCTAAAAAAATTAATTTCCAATCTCTTTTTGATTTTGGAAAAGGACTTGGATTATCAGAAAAGGATTTTTTGAATGTAAAACCACTCCCCGGATGCATGGCGCTAACTACATATTTTTTCTGGATGATAGATAATACCGGCGATCTGGAAAAAATTGCGGCAATTGATGCGAGCAAAGAAGTTTTTTCTCTTCTTTGCGTAAAAGTTAAACCGGCTCTAAAAAAATATTACCTTCTGACAGAAAAACAGGTGGAATTTTTTACCGTCCATGAAGAGGTAGCAAAAAAATTAAACCCGGTTGGAGATTTTATTGCAAAAGAAGTAAAAACTTCCCCGCAAAAAAAATTAGTTGAACAAGCAATTAGTTTAAGTTACCAATTTGAGTTCATGTTTTATGACACACTACTTTCAAATGCTCATTCCTGATACCAAGGCGTAAAAAATTTTTCCAAAAACAAAACCAGACAAAATAAAGCAATACTTAATATTGCCGAAACAAAAATTACCGCGAACACGACGTCAATTGCATATGCATGAGCCATTTGCTGCAGGTAAATTCCAAGGCCCTGGTAAGCGCCGACATATTCCCCGAAAATCGCTCCGGTTATACTATACGTTGCCGCAATTTTAAGCCCAGCAAAAAATTGAGGCAATGCACCCGGAAATTTAACTTTTGAAAAAATTTGGATATCCGTTGCATTCATGCTTTTTAAGAGTTTAATCAAATTCTGGTCTGTTTTTGCAAAACCGCTGCTTGTTGAAACGGCAATTGGAAAAAAACAAAAGAGTACGACAATTATAATTTTTGGCAAATCTCCAAACCCAAACCATATTAGTAAAAGTGGCGCGAGCGCGATCAGAGGAATGGTTTGTGACGTAACTAAAATAGGATAAATAGTTTTTCTAACTAAAGATGCCCTGTCAAGAATAATTGCTACTAAAACTCCAAAAATTACAGAGATAAAAAGTCCAATCATTGCTTCTTTAAGAGTTTGTATTGTGTGAATTATTATTACGTAAAGATTTTGGACAAAAGCAAGAAAAACTGCTGAGGGAGCAGGCAAAATGTATTTATTTATTAACCCGAATTGAATAATTCCCTGCCAAACAAAAAGAATTACAGCAGACAAAATTATTGAAGGAAAGTAATTTTTTATACTATTCAATTTCATTTTTATTAAAAAGCAACTCTATTAATTGGCTCTCTATTTTAACCGCATTCGGTCTTGTTAAATTTTCTAATTTCCGCGGTCTTGGGAGAAAAACTTTTACTTCTTTAATTATTGTTGCGGGTCTTTGTGTCATTACATAAATCCTGTCGGAAAGTAAAACAGCTTCGGAGATATCGTGGGTTATAAAAAGAATACTGCTTTTTGTTTTTCGCCAAACCCTCATTAGCCATATTTGTAAAGTTGTTCTAGTTAGAGCATCCAGAGCTCCAAATGGCTCGTCTAAAAGCAAGAAATCATCATGAAAAAGAATTGTTCTAAGGAGTGCAACGCGTTGTTTCATTCCTCCAGAAAGAGTTGCGGGATAATTTTTTGCAAATTCAAAAAGGCCAAATTCTTTAAGTAAATCTTCCGCCCTTTTTTTTGCAATTTTGACTGGCTGTTTTTTTATTTGAAGCCCAAGCGTTATATTTTCTTCTACCGTAGCCCATGGCAAAAGACTTGGATTTTGCGGCATATAACCTGTTTCCCCTTTTCTTTTTTTGCATTCCACTCCATCAATAAATATTTCGCCTTTACTCTGGATTTCAACTCCGGAAATAATATTAAACAGAGTGCTTTTTCCACATCCCGATGGCCCAATTATAGATACGAATTCTCCATTTTTAATAGAAAGATTAATATTATCCAAGACTTTTAGGTCTGCGAAAGATTTTGAGAGATTTTGGACTGAAAGTTTAAGACTATTCACTGGAGAAATTCATTTGTATACAAACCATCAAAGTTTATTTTATCAACAGGTTTTCCATCTGGATCTAAAACTGCTTTTGAATCGATTAAAAATTGCGGATACTGTTCCCATTCTTTTTTGTCCTGCCATCCCCATTTACGCGACGAATCGGCATAATGCGAACTTAAGAAAATTTGGCTTTCCATTATAAATTTTGTGTCCGGAAAAGTTCCTTTTGGACTTGAAGCAATTAAAATATTTGCTGCTTCTTTAGGATTTGCTCTTGCATATTCATACCCTTTTTCTGTCGCAGCCATAAATTTTTTCAACACTGCAGGTTTTTCTTTAATCTCTTTCGGGCTGGTAATAATAACCGGAGTGTAATAATCGGGAATACCGTAGGATAGAGACGGAAAATATTTCACTTTAAATCCTTGGAGTTTTGCCTGAATTACTTCCCAACCCTCAAAGACCCACACAAAATCTACTTTTTTACTCATCAAAGCCTGCATAGCATCAACATCCAGGGTTACATTTTTAAATGTCCCCTTTCCCCCGTCTTTTTTGATTATTGCACCAACAACTGCAGATTCCGACAAAGATCCGAATCCGCCATAAATTTTATTATCAAAATCTTTTGGACTGTTAATTCCACTATCTGCGAGTGCAACAAACCCGGAAGTATTATGCTCAACAATAGCGGCAATGGAAATAACAGGATTACCTGTTGCGCTGTCTTCTAAAACAGATTCCGCCGACCCTATTCCAATATCTGCTTTACCGCTCGTAACCAAAATATCCGGAGAAGTACTTGAAGAATATGGAAGAATCTTTACATCTAATCCCTCCTCTTTATAAAAATCTTTAAACTTTGCAATAAAAATTCCCGTATGATTTGTGTTGGGAGTCCAATCAAGAACAACTGTAACTTTTGTTAATTTTTCAGGATTGTTAATTTTCTTACCACCAAATTCATTATAGAAAAATAAACTGCCTACAATAATTGCAATAACCGCAATAATATACCATGTAAAAGTCTTCGTAGAAAATTTGCCTCCATTTGCCAAAATCATATACCACACCTAATTAAAATTACTCAGGATTTAACTTCTTCTAAAGAGTTTATTGAGAATCAGTTTAGAAGTATAAAAAAACCAAGCATTTCTGCTCGGCTCTGTTATGTCTCCCTCCGCCGGAATTATCCGAACAGGTTCTTAGGGTCAGCCGCTTAAGGCGACACTCTCAGCCGATAACATCAGCTCCCCACAGCAATATTAATTGTTTTTGAATGTCCTGTCAAATTTCTGAAGATTGAATTAAAAGAAGTATTCCTGTTGTAAAACTTACCTGGACTTTTGAATCAATAAAAACATTGCTTACGCCTCTTGTTTTTCCAAAAAAAAGGGTTTCGTTTTTTAAAGAATATCTTAAACCCTGAGTCCGAATATCAGCCACATCTGCTCCTACTGGAATTAGAGAAAGTAAGTCTCCTTCTTGACCCTGAATTTTCTCTTTGCTAGGTCCTTTTGCAATCCATATTTTTTGATTTCCATTGATGAAATAAATTTTTGCCTTACTTGAATTATGAGAACTCAAAAAAATATTTCCCAAAACATGGTCTAATCTATTCCCTCCAACTCCTCCTAAAATACTTACCTCAGTTGCTCCAGAATTAATAACATATTGAAGTGCTAATTCCGTATCTGTTTCATTTTTTTCTTTTTTAAAGGATATAAATTCTGAACCTCTTTTTTCTAAATTTATTTTTATTTGTTGCTTAATCGAATCAAAATCACCCAGAACAACCGATGGAACAACTCTAAAGTCAATGCACGATTCAGCTCCACTGTCTGCCGCAATAATTTTATCCGCTGACTTTATTGCTTCCCGAACAAAAAAACCATCCAGAACGTTTCCACCGGAAAAAATAACAACCTTCATAGCTTTGTATTGTATACTCCTATAATTCAGCTTTGCAAATAGCGCGTAATACCCGATTACTTAGTCTTATGTCATATTGCACAAAATCAAGTATGAATAGTATGCGCGTATTAAAATATGGAAAAGAAATAAATTCTATTTTCTCTGCCTGCTTTACTTTATCATTGACAAAATAAGCTCAGAATTACATAATAAATTAATGCCGGATCAAACTTCCCCTAAGACACGCCTCCTTTACCCTTCTATTAAAATTGAGCGGATAACAAATCCAAATAGGTTTTATGCATTTCCTATCTTAGGCGGAATGGCAAAAGTTGTTATGATAATACCAATTGGAATCTACTTTGCGGTTTTAACTTTTGCAAATTTTTTTGTTCTTTGTATTAATGCATTCATTGTTTTATTTACAGGTAAATATTGGACAGTTGCGTATAATCTGAATATTGGACTTCTCCGCCTTTCTACAAAAATTTCATTTTTCTTTGCCGGTTTAACCAATGAATACCCTAATTTTTCTCTCAAAATAGATGATAATTTAAGTCTTGAAATGGAGATGCCCAAAAGCCCAAACAGACTATTTGCAATTCCTCTATTTGGTTTTTTCGCAAGAATTATTCTTCTTATTCCATATTTTATTTATTCTTATGTCATCCAATCCGGCACAAATATTGGGACTATTTTTTCCTCTATTGCTGTTTTGTTTAAAGGTTATTACCCGGAAACTACCTTTGAACTAAACCGTGATACTGTCAGACTGTCTCAAGCCGCAAGCGCATACATTATTGGATTTTCAGACAAATATCCAAATTTCTGGATTTCCATGAACCATAAAAAAATGAAAATTTTCCTGATTATTTTGGGAATTTTGTCCATCATTTTAAATTATTCAAACCGGGGCAAAAAACCTGCTCAAATGAATAATTATTACCAATCACAGCCCTCACAATATACTACTTACTAAATTTAGACAAAAATAAAAGACAAAACAGCAAAAGAAAGACCCAAAAGACTTCCGCCGACAACATCGCTTGTCCAGTGTTCTCCAAGATAAATTCTGCTAACAAGCATTACAATATCATACAATACTAAAACTGAATAAATGATTATTTTTTGTGTGCTGTTTAATTTTTTATTTTTTGATGCAAAAATTGCCAAAATAGTGGTAATAAAAAGTGCCCGGGCAGCATGTCCGGATGGATACGAGTTTTGGGTACTTACGTAAAACTGCGGAAAGTTAACAAGCTGCAAAGTGCGAAGCATAAAATGCGGAGGAGGCAAATGACTGACAAATGTTTTACCGTAAATTTCAAATAAATGAAATGCACAAAAAAAACCAGCGATAAAAATGCCATTAATTTTTCTCCTTAATGCAAGAAAAATTAAAAGTAATATTCCTGTAATTTCAAAATCTCCTATGTCGCTCAGGATGGAAAACGGCCCGTCTACCCTTCTTGACAAATGGTCTTGAAGTCTTACTGTCATATCAAAATCAAAGTGTGTGAAAAGATTTTTATGGACTAGAAAAGAGAAAAAAACAAAACTAAAAAATGCTAAAATTCCTAAAACAATAAATTTTTTCTTTGAAAAAACCATAGGTATATGATATCAAAAAAACTAGGTTATCTGCTTCTTAAATAGCTTACTGATCTTAATGGTGGAAATGGTGCTCGTAAAACTCCGAATGTTTGTCTGCCCGGGATAATGCTTATTACCTCAGGATTATCTCTTCTCTTTCCTCCTATGCGCTTGCCGCTAACCCGGATTTCCGGTTTTGAATTATCCCCTCCCGAAGTAACGATATCAATTGCAAACCCACTTAACGCCACTGCTTTATAACCTTCTTCTATTTCCGGGAAAGTTCTGGGAATTTGAAGTACAAATAGTTTTTCTTCTGAACGCAAAAGTGCATAAAGCGTTTCCCTTTCTCCGCCTTCTATCAAAATTAAATCGCCTGCTTCGGTTCCCTCACGAATTACTTTTCTCGCAGAATCAATTGGCATTATATCCTTCAGTCCATGAGAAAGACTTACGTCAAATCTAAAATTAGTATTGGCATACCCAACTGCATAGCTATGAAGTGCATCAAAAAACCATGGGGAGTTTTCTGGCTTAAAATCTTCTGGCCTAACTGTTTCCATGAAACGGATAACTACAAATTCAATCCTTTTAAAAATTCTTTAAATTCCCCGTTTATATCCGGATGTTCAAGGCCAAATTCGACAACTGTTTTCATATATTCAAGCTTATTCCCTGTGTCATAATACTTTCCGCCCTTAATTTCGCATGCAATTATTCGCTTCTTATCTTCAAGCATTAATTTTAGGGCATCATTATAGTAAAGTTCGTCTCCTTCGTTTAGGTTTGCCGATGCTTTGTCTAAATACTCAAAAATTTCCGGCGTAAAAATAAATCCGGATACATTTGCCAAATCGGAAGGGGCGTTAGTTTTCCCCGGCTTTTCAACTATCTTATCAACGTCTATAAATCCGTCTCTGATAATATTTCCTCCGGCAAAACCATACCTTTCGTAATCTTCATCCTGTTTCGCGCGAATTGATGCAAGAATGGAACACCCGAATTCATCATATGCCTCAATTAGCTGCTCAAATCTGGACTTAGGTTTAGCTCTAATAAAATCATCACTCCATGTATACAAAAATGGCTCGTTCCCTATAATTTGCCTTGCATTAACAAGTGGTGTCCCATTACCATATGGGCCTTTCTGGCGGATATAAATAAAATTTGCCATGTCGGAAATATTTTCCGTTTCTTCAAGTAGGTGTTTTTTCTTCTCTCCTCCCATTCTTATGTTTTCCAAAAGTTCCATGTTGGGTTTGTCAAAATGATCTTCAATTGTACGTTTGTGGTAACCGGTTACAATAATAATATCTTCTATTCCCGCGGCAACCGCCTCTTCCACAACAATTTGAATAACCGGCTTATCTACAACCGGCAACATTTCTTTTGGCATTGCTTTGGTTTGTGGAAGAAATCTTGTTCCAAATCCGGCAGCGGGAATAACTGCCTTACGAATTCTTTGCTTCATATATATACTCCTCAAAATTTAACATAAATAGTATACAATATCCGTGCATTGATTTTGACATAACTTATCTAAAATCAATTGCGAGCGGTATACTATATATAATAGCAGCAAAAAGATTGCTGTATCAATTTATTGTACCCTCTCTCCTCTTTACATGTCAATTCGTATCTGGTAAAATATTTGGAAGGAAACAGCTTTATGTCAACACCTCTTTCTTTTCTTTTTGAAACGCAAGAAGAACTCAAAAAAGTAGTTTGGCCAAAAAGACAAGAGGTTATTAGGTTAACAGGAGTTGTTATTGGAGTAAGCTTAATAGTTGGAGCTTTTATAGGAGGACTTGATTTTGTCTTTACTAAACTGCTTTCACTTTTAATTAAATAGAATGGATCAACAACAAACACAAACAGAAATAAAAAAAGAGCAAGCCGATGCTTCATCCGACGCTAAAGTTATGGATGACAAGAAAGATGCGGCGGACAAAAAGGTTGAAGAAAAAAGCGCTGATGCGGGTAAATGGTATATTGTCCATACCTATTCCGGCCACGAAAATAAGGTCTCCAAAGCTTTAAGGCAAAGAGCCGAAACCATGGGTTTTGCCGATAAAATTTTTGATATTATTGTCCCTACACGCGAAGTAACCAAAGTTTCCCAAGGCAAAAAGCAACAGGTTATGGAAAAAATCTTCCCCGGATACATTATTGTAAGAATGGTCTTAACAGACGAATCCTGGCTACTCGTTCGTACAACTCCAGGCGTTACTGCCTTTATTGGAGCCGGCAACAAGCCAACCCCAATTTCCGACAAAGAAGTAGAAGCAATCCAGAAATTTATGAAGCTTGAAGAACCATTGTATAAGGCAGCATTTACAACCGGGGAGGCTGTAAAAATTGTTGACGGGCCGTTTGCAGATTTTCTTGGAACAATTGAAAGCATTGACGAAACAAAAGGTAAACTTAAAGTCTTAGTTTCTATTTTTGGCCGCGAAACACCAGTTGAGTTAGACTTCTTACAAGTCTCCAAAATCTAGTTAAATCCTGAAGCTACTGAAGAATGCAAGCCTGAGACTTCCTTCAAGTTCCAAAAATCTAATTTAGCTTTAACTCTTGACGCTTTACCCTTCCCACCTGTATAATACCTTTACTTATAAATCAGATTTCTGATGATGAAGGAGCCAATAGGCGAATAAACTAGCTTCAAATATTCTACATTTGAACCTGTAATTGCCTCTTGTCTTTTAAAAATAATATGGCTAAAAAAATCAAAACATTAATAAAACTTAATATTCCGGCAGGTACTGCTACTCCTGCTCCACCGGTTGGCCCTGCACTTGGACAGCACGGACTCCCGATTATGGAATTTGTAAAAGCATTTAACGACAGAACAGCAGACAAAAAAGGCACAATTCTTCCTGTTGTTATTACAGTCTACGAAGACCGAACATTTTCTTTTATTACCAAGCAACCGCCAATTGCCGAAATGATTAAAAAAGCAATCGGCAAAGAAAAAGGAAGCGGAAAACCCGGAAAAGAGCCGGCAGGAATACTTAGCATGGAACAAGCCAAAAAAATTGCGCAGGATAAATTGGAAGATTTAAATACAGATAATGTTGACCAGGCCGCAAAAATTGTTGCGGGCGTTGCAAGAAGCATGGGAGTTGAGGTTAAAGGATAATTATGGGAAAAGTAAGAGTAAATGTTATTGGGGGCGAAGAAGAATCCCTTCAAAAACTTGAAGCCGAAAAAAGGCGTGAAGCTAAAAAATTGGCTAAAGAGGCAGAAAAGACCGAAGAGGTAAAACCTGCAAAACAAACATCTCCAAAAGAAGCCGCCTCTGTCACAGACGCCGGCCCGCATCACCAAATCGATAGCGAGGCGGGCGAACCAAAGAAAAAGAACATGGTAAAAAAGTCTGCAAAAGCAAAAGAACGGTCACCGCGTTATAAATCGAGTGTTGCCGCCCGTGAAAAAAATAAAGTTTATGGGGTTAAAGACGCACTTTCCATTTTAGAGAAAATGTCGAAAACAAAATTTGACGAAACAGTTGAGCTGCATATTAATACTAATGATAAAATTGCAGGAAATATTGTTTTGCCACACGGTACAGGTAAAAAAACAAGGGTTGCGATTTTAGCACCAGGCAAAAATCCTGCTGATGCGGAAAAATTACTGAGCGATATTGAAAAAGGAAAAATTGAATTTGACGTTTTGGTTGCAACGCCAGATGCTATGCCTCGTTTAGCAAAAGTGGCTAGAATTTTAGGTCCAAAAGGCTTAATGCCAAACCCAAAAACAGGCACTGTTACTCCCCGCCCTGAAGAAGTTGCAAAAAAATATGAAGGCGGCCAGGTTAATTACAAAACCGAAGTAAAAGCAAACGTTATGCATGTTGCAATAGGAAAAATGAGTTTTGGCAGCGCAAAACTTGCGGAAAACCTTAATGCATTTCTTTCTGCAATGGACAACAGCAAAGTAAGAAGTGTCTATCTCAAATCCACAATGAGCCCTTCTATTAAACTTAAGTAATATAAGATAATTCTTTGTTCTAACTTCCTTACCATATTGAAAATTATAAGTCTATAATGTATAATTTCCCTCATGGCAACAGGTATTGGCGGCGCAAGCGGCGGAGACTGGAGAAAAACCTGGGGAGCAGGAAGAATAGAATTAGGTTTTCCTGGTTATGATTTCGGATCTACAGAAAGGCTTATGGGAATTAATCTAAATAGCCGCTTGTTTGTAATATTTTATAACTTATAGTATAATTCGCCCATGGCAAAAAGTCTAGAACACGCTCTAAGCGGACAAGGAATAATGCCCATACCTGAAACAGCAATACTACCTATAAGAAGTCCTCTAGGAATTGGTTTACGAAGAGCAATTGGGATTGTTCATGAAAGAAATAGATCTCATTATAATGTACCTGAATTCTTGTTTCAATTACAGGATAGGCAGGGCTTTTTAAATTATACTGACGTTGTAGCAAGAAGTGCCCGCATAATCGGTCCCGATCAATTAGAAAATCATTCATTTCCGCAGGCAACTAATCCTGAGGAGGCAACTTTCCTGCGCGCATCAGATATTTCAAGGTTTCGCGAAGTACTTTCTCTTGCGGCAAATAATCACAGTGTATATATTGCCGATCCGGAAACAAATCCAAGCAATTCAAGACATTTTACCGAAAGAACAGGGGACGAACCTCCCAAGCCGCTTAGAGATGTCTTTAGAGATCTTAACTTCGCAACTAATACTTATCCTTCTTGGAATTTACCTTTTTCTATGACATTGGTTCAGCGCGGCGGAGAAAATCCAGTTGGACGTGAATTTCATATTTTCATTGATGCTTTAAAGCACTATAAATTTAGAGCTCTTATTTCCTACTCACAAGAGTCCCTTGGAAGTTGGAGTTTTGCAATTAAGCGCTTTGATGATGACGGAAATCTTCTCGAACCACCAATAATACGCATAATTAATGACGAAGATTTTACAAAAAAACTTGCAGCTACATGGAATATTAAAGAAGGAAAAGGAAGTATTATTGCTGTTGATACGACATACGTCCAACCAGGCGTAGAAATTGGTATGGACCCTGTTGTAAAAGTTGATACTCCTTTTTTCATTGATAGACTATTACAACTTTGGCTCTATGATAAAGGAAAGTCCCCATTTGAAATTGTAGCCGACGAATCTTTGGCTGGATCTTCGTTTGATAAAACTGTTAGAATGGATCATTTTACCTTTGGTAGAGAAATTCCTCAGGGAGAAAGAATTGGTAGAAGGACTGCCGCTTAGGATTATTAAAATATTCATGCCCTCCCACGCACAAAAAAGATTATTTTTAGTCTTGACAACCTATAATAAATATTGTTATAATTCTGTCTATGCCAAATAGAAGCGCTGAGCGAAAAAACCCAATTGAGTATCTAGGTTTTCTTAAACCTGGCCGTAGAATGACGGACCCAGAACGTCCAACCCCTATACAAAGGCTGAGAGGTAAGTTATTTCCAAATGGACCCATTCCCCAACTTCAACGCGCAGCATCTGAAGCAAAAGAACAACAACAAAAACAATCAAGATTAGAAGCAAACAAGCGTATAGCAAAACAGGCTGTGAGAGATTTTGCCAGCGGACGATTACCAGAAGCAATACAGGCAGTTGATAAATTACCAGAAGCAAAATCAGAAATAGAGGGAAATTGGACAGCCCAACAATTAACAGACTTCTTAACCACGGGAGTAAGCGTGACAAAACGATTAAGAAAATACAACACAGACCTCGCATTTGCTAGTGCCCGTCAAGAAGGCGATGTAGTATCGACTAAATATGTTCATGGAAATGGTGAAGCAACCAGGATTACAATGATTTCGGAAGAATTCTGGAAAGGGTATGAAATGTACTTAGAAACTGCAAGCAAAGATAGAATTGTTGGAACCAGCACGCCTGCAGCGTACCGTATTGATATTGAAGAATTGTTAAAAAAACAGGCAGTGCCCCAAGATGAAGAAAGCAACTCAGCTCATTATGTACTACCGGAACTAATTACCAAAACAGTTAGACCACAAGATAGACTTGAGTACGCTCTTTACTACGTTGACGGCCATCGCCCCACGAGAACTATTACCCCTACAGATTTTGTAAAACAGGTTGAAACATTTACGCCAACAAGAACAGCAACCTTAAAAACCGCTAAATTTCAAGAGAATCGAGGAGCAAGAGTTGAATTTAACCTTACAGACATAACAGACATAGCAGTTGAAGGAAGTGAAACTGCTTTCCCGACAGGCACTATTCGTCCCGAGGAAAACAGACTGTACTTACTTGCTCTAGCAGCAAAACAGAATGACGATGGATCTGTAACGCTTATTTACCCAAACAAAAACCAAGAGGCTGATGGAAAAGTAAATTCATGGCAAATATCCATGACTGCCAAAATGTATATTGATCTTATGCAAGAGCTTCGAAAAAGGTATCCAAAATATGAAAGCGTAATAATGAATTTCCAGAATAAACTTGTCGACGCAAAGGAATACGCAGTACACTTGCTTCCGAGACCCACGTCTTTAGATTCGGTGTTTATCCCGGATGACCCTAATCGTCCAGATGATATCTCTCCTTTAGCAACAAAGGTTCTTGAGTAGGCCTGTATCCTATTGCATAGAGCAATCTACTCTGCTATAATTTATTTATCCTAAGACAACAAGCATAAAAATAAGTCTTGTCGAGGAGTACACTTTCATTCATTATAGAATGAATATATACTCGCTTAGGCGAGTTTTTTGATGCTCTTTTATTCTTTATAAATAGTGCATCATCGCCGAAGGTGGATTTATAAATAAATTCCTGCTTTAGAAGGAATGACAAAGATTATGGATAATTCTACACGAACACCAAAAAACAGCGCAAACAGACAAAGAAAAGCAGGCCTAATTGCCGAGCTTTCGGAAAAAGTTGGAAGAGCCAAAGCCATGGTTTTTACCAATTACACAGGTCTTACCCATAAACAGCTTGAGCAATTTAAAAAAGATATTAAAAAAGGTGAAGCCGAATTTGCAGTAACCAAAAATACACTTCTTAAAAGGTCTCTTGACGAGGCAAAACTTGAAACAGGCGATGCTAAAAATTTTGACCAGCCAACAGGCACAATGTTTTTATACGGAGATATAGTTGCCCCTCTTAAAGCCTTGGCAAAAATGATGAAAGACTTTGAGAAACCAAGTATTAAATTTGGGCTCTTAGAAGGCAAATTAATGACAGGCGAAGAAGTTATCAAACTCTCTTCTCTACCGTCAAGAGAAACTTTACTTACACAATTGGTTGGAATGATGATGTCGCCTGTTCAGGGATTACACAGATCACTTTCCTGGAACTTACAAAAATTTGTTATGACACTATCCGCAGTAGCGGATAAAAAAGGAAAAACAGTAGGGTCCGCCTGATCAGGCGGACTTAAGACCTCTCTAGTCCCGGTAAATCGGGAAAGAGAGTCTAAAGAAAGGAGGAGATTTCATATGGCAAAAATGACAAAAGATGATTTTTTGAAAGCAGTCGAAGAAATGTCTGTTTTGGAGCTTTCCGAGCTTGTAAAAGCAATGGAAGAAAAATTTGGTGTTAGTGCGGCAGCTATGGTAGCAGCAGCACCAGCAGCAGCAGGCGCTAGCTCAGATGCCGAACCAAAAGAAGAACAAACAGTCTTCAATGTGGTTTTGGCAGCAGCAGGCGCAAACAAAATCGGAGTAATTAAAGCTCTTAGAGAATTAGTGCCTACGCTCGGTCTAACCGATGCAAAAGCACTCGCAGATTCAGCTCCAAAAGAAGTATTGACTGCTGTTAATAAAGAAACAGCAAATGCAGCAAAAGAGAAACTTACAGCAGCCGGCGCAACCGTCGAGCTTAAGTAAGATTTTCGTTGCAAAACGAAACAAGGTACAAGCCAAGGGTTTGTACCTTGTTTTTATATCTATTTAAATTATAGGATAAAAGTGCTATAATTTGCTCCTTATGAGAGCTACTGAAAGAAGAAGTACCTCAGCTTTTTTAAGAATACCTGAGGCTGCAGCCCCCGCTTTTTTACCTCCAAGCGAAAGACTGCGCAGTATTCATCAAACAACAGAAGCAAAATTAAGAGAAACAAATGTTTTTAAACAAGCTGCAGAAAAACTAAAGCAAGCAAGAAATGTAAGTGAGTTTATTCACGATTCCCAATTTTTGGCTGCAGGAGCACTATTTTCTTTAGAAATAAATTCTGGTGATTCTCCCAGTCCGGTACCAGGAATTCGAGATGAAATAGCTTTGATACGTGACGTAGTTACAGACCAACAAATTTTTAATGCCGTAGTTAATCATGATTTCCAGGGTGTTTCAGAAAACGGACCAGAATACCTTGCTCTTCTACAGGTAAATGCACTTAAAGAGCACGTTGCCAGAATGCTTGTCCGTGAAATTGCTCCTGAATTAACATTTCTTTCGGACACAGAAAAAATAACTATTGAATATTCAACGCGCATTATGGATAACGTTGATGAGGCACATATAGCTTGGTATCAAGAGGTAAATCAGGGTGAATTATTTACAGAACTGAGAATGCGTCATGAGGCAGGAAAAAGACTGCAAGAAACGGCAGAAGATCTTGGAATAGAACCTGACCCAATTGATCCCGCGTGGAAATTTGTTGAACCATCTCTGGGAGAAAATTATGGAGATTATTTATACGTTATGTTCCGACAACAAGAAGATGAAACAATTAAGGCTGTCCCTTACAGCGAGGCATTTGCTGTGCAAACAACTGACATCGTAAAACTTATTGACCAAATGAATGTTGCTCTTACTCCGCTAGCTGAATCTGACCCTTCCAATGCCAGGGGAATTTTGGCAGTACATAATGCCTGGAAAGAATTATTGCTATCTAACGGATCTCCGCAAGAACAAACTGTTATTGCAAAAAGACTTGATGATGTATGGATGACCGAAGCTCCTGCAACCAACCCAGGAAATACGGTACAGATTCTTTATCCGATGGAATCTTACGGAGATATTTTTCAAAAATTGGTTGAGTGGGATTATGTCTTGATGTTTAAAGATAAAAATGACCAAGAGGCTACCCAATTAAATAATCAGGCTGCAGATATGCAGGATAGAATGATCAGATTATTCGAAACAGATGAAGAATTCTCCCAATTTGGGTGTCTTAATGCCTCTATAAAATCTATGACAAACTCACATTCTGCAATTTATGCAATGATGAGTAGCGGCACAAGCCTTGGATTTTTAGCTGCAGCCTCTAATAATCCAAATAACGCAGATAAAAGACGTGAACATGGGTCTAAAATCCGCCAAAATATGGAAACGCTAAAACAAAGGGCTGACATTGCAGAAAGATTTTTAGAAAAAGTTTTTGCACCGCAAATTTCTGCTAATCCAAATTATTTAATTGATAGGTTTGGAACAAAAGAACAAAGGATTGCAAATCTTGCAGGTATTTTTGTCCCTCTCCACGAAGTTGGACATAACGGACTAATTCTTGATGACACAACGCTAAAGTTAACAAGTGAAACCCACAGCAATATTGAGGAAGCAAAGGCTGACTTATTCTCTGTAATTGGCGCACTTTCGACTCTTGACACTTTTGAAGAAAAGCAAGCTTATATAAGGAGCGTATTTACAGAAAACTTAAGAGGTCTCACAAGATATTCTGATACAACAGATAGGTCACATTACAATGGAGACGCACTTCTTATACAACTTATGATTGATGCAGGAATTTTAACTCAAACAACAGATGGCACATTTGACTTTGAAGTAACTGAGACAAAGGCTGAAAAAATGCTTCTTGGCGCCAGAAATGTTTTTATTAAATTTGCAAAAGCATATGATGAACCTGATTACGATGAGGCACGAATAAAAGCAACCGAACTTTTTGAATACTTTAGAGAATCCCAAACTCTTTTGGCATTGGAGAAAACTGCCGGAATAATTGATGAAGAAACATATCGGAGAGAGCTTGCAAAGATTGCCTAAATCAAGTTCTCCTGTTACTTTAACTACAGGTCTCAAATATTTTTAATCTTTTTTGTGGATAAGTTGGTGACAAAACTTACTAGAAGATATAATGCTCGTCCGTTTGAATATTTTGTATATAAAGCCTACAATGGATCCAAATGAAATCTAAGCCAATTTCCGAAAATGAAATGATTTTAGCTTTTTTACAGGCAGAAATAAATTCCCCAAGGTTTGGCAATCTTTATCAAAAACTTCTGGTTTATTACCAAGTAACAAGGGCAATCATTGACTCTCCTAATCTGGAAGACGTAAAAGAAAACGAAATAAGAGAATCGCTTTTAAGTGATGTTAGGGGCTACAAAAGAAATATTTTTTTATTTGAAACTTTTCCGGATGATATAAACTGGTTTAGAGTTACGCTTCCAAAAGAAGAATTAAAAAAATTACATTACGCAAATATGCTGGCATGGGTTGAACTTTCCGGACCGGAAAGATTGGCAGGAGATGGTGCAAAAAACTTAAGCTCAAGGTCTTCTTTGCATTCCAAAGATATATTTAACACTTCTGAAAAATTAAAAAACGGAGAAACTTTTCCAAGTATTATTTGTATTGCACAAAATTTTGATAGTGCGTTTATTATTTTAGAAGGTCATACCCGTGTTACGGCGTTTTGTTTGAATATAGACAAATTACAAGATGAAATAGATATTATTGTTGGAATTTCTCCCCACGTTTCTTCCTGGTGTTTTTATTAGCATATTAAAGCTACTTAATTCTAAGCTTGTTAATTTTTTAGGAATGTTAATTATTAAAACTATGAATGATTTTATACCCACCCAACTCAGGTTTGCAAATAGTATATAATACCCGATTACTTGATTTTAACCTCACCAACTTTTGCAAAATCAAGTATGAGTGGTATAATTTTTTTCATTTTCCCTCTTGACACAAGTGTTACAGTTTGTTATTTTATAAATCAGAAAACGTCTATATTGATTATCAAACATATAGTTGCAAGCCTATGAACGATCAAACACTATCAATCAGTAATCTTCCAGATCTTTTAACAGTAAAAGAAGTTGCGCAACTCTTAAGAGTTTCCGTATTAACAATTAAAAGATGGGGAAAAAGAGGAAAACTTCCTGCAATTAGAATTAACTCCCGCGGCGACAGACGCTACAAAAAAGAAGCAGTTCTCTGGCTCTTGGGAATTCAGCAAAAAACTACGGAATAATTCCTTGAATACCAAATAAATACCAATATCAAATATCAAATTCCAATTATTTATTGTTCTTTTGAGTATTTCTAATAATTGTGCTTATAATAGCAACTATTTCACCATCTTCTTGTATAAGCTTTTGCGCTTCACTTTTATACCTTTCACCATTTGTTTTCTCAATAATTCTTAACCAGAATGAGGTTTCTTTTCCTTCTTTTCTTACAATAGCATAGCAATGAAGAAAATCTTTACTTGTTATTGCACCGTCTGCTTCTTGATCATTAGCTCCCATTGACGTAACCAACCGTATAATCTGATTTATAAAAATAAGATTTATAGGTGTTTTTGGAATTGTATTTACAAAGGTAATAACATTAACTACTAAGCTGAAAATTCTCTCATCAATATCATACTTATTTATCATTTGGTATTGGATATTTGAAATTTTATATTTGATTACACTCCTCTTTTATATTTGGCCCTGTGTTCATGCATAATTTTTTCTCTATTTGGACTCTCGAAGTGTTCCAGAATAAATTCCATTGTTTCTTTCGGATCCTGGGTATTCACATATACATTTGTTCCAATCTCAAATCCGCCGATAATTTTAAGGCGCGGAATCATCCTAAGATACCAATTCTTCCATGGACTTATGTAGAAATTAAATGGGAATTCCTGTCCGTGGCGCAAATCAAAAATTTCTATAATCCGTGACAAAGCAAATGAAAAATCATTAATCTCTGAATCTGTTATCTCTCCAAAATCCGTACCTGATTTTATAGGTGCAATCCAAACTTCATCGGGCCACTGAGAAGAAACAGGACAAAAAATAAAAAAATTTTTTGTTTTCTGCATTTGGCCATCGTATAAAGGCAAAGGAGAAACATCTAACTCAACATGCTTTGGAATAACAACAAGCTGACTGTGAGGATGTACCAGACTTTCACCCGATCCATTTCCATGGTTATGCATAATAAAAACAGATCCTTTTGACCTGTGTGTATTAAAACGATCTCTATATGCTTGCAAAATTGCTTCCGTCTGACCAACGGGTAATTCATCAAAATTTTTGTGGTGATCCTGCGAGTGAATAATCACTTCATGAATTGGAGCAAACGGGTATTTGTTATTAATTACCCGAACAATCCAATTTGCATCATCATCTTTTCCACCCCCGCCTGCATCGCTTTGCGTTGCATTGCGGACAGGAATCCTAAATACGCTCGGTTCTTCCTTCTCGCGGCCGGGGCAAAAAGGACAAACAGGAATTTCTTTACCAAAATCATCCGGACGCTTAGACCTTTTTGGCGCGCTAATCACCCACTGGTTAGCCAGTGCGTTGTGAATAAATGAAAAATCTTCCATACGTTTATCTTACCTGTTTATTATCTCATTTGACAAGTTAGAGCTCTGTATTGTTATACTAGATTATTAACTCACGAGTTAAATTCATCTACTATGAGAAAATTTTATGTTTTTGTAACTTACGGCTCTCTCCGGATTAGAGGCGTTCAAACCAAAGCTGTAAGAATTAGCAGTCTTCTCCCAAAAGATGAAGTACTTATTATTAATCATGGAGATTCATCCTGGCTTAAAATAACAGGGGCACAAATTTATGAAACTAACTTCAATTCTATTGAGTCTTCAGAAACCATGGATCCTAAATTAAAGGATATCCTTTCCGAAGCGAAAGCTGTAATTTTTTGCGACTTCCCTACTAACATGATATTTTCTTCGACCATATTTTGGTATGTATATTCAAAAACTAACACCCCTCTTTGTGTCTGCGATAATATTTACAGCAATGATCAATTCGAAAACAAGATTTACAAAATCTTTTATAAATTGTCTGACTTAACCCTTCTTACGGGGCTTGGCATGTTTACCGAATATTTATCACAATTTCCAAAAGCAAAACTAATTCCTCCTTTTTTCCCTCCGTTTAATTTCGGGAGGCAATATTATAGAGAACTGCTAGACTCAGCCTGGAAAATAAACCCAAACCAAAAAATTGTTTTATATGTTGCATATAACATGAAAGTCTTTGAAATATCAAAACAAATTTCCCAGAATTTAAATTCCCCGGATATTTACCACATAATTATTATTCCCCCAAATATAAATAATGCTGAAAAAGAAAAACTTAAAAAAACAAAAAATTTGACAGTTATCGAAAGAGAAATAGGCTACATTGAGATGCGAGACTTGATGGCAGGATCAGATATTATTGTTTGCAAATTTGGATATCAACAACTGATCGAGAGCTTATCACTTGGAAAGCCGACTATAACTATTGGCGATAGTGGGCTTGGAAAATACTGGCTTGATAAAAAGCTTCAGGATGTTTTTGAATTTTTCCCGGAATATTCAGAAAAAATAATTGATTTGATAAAGAAACTTATCCAAGATAATGAATTTTATGCTAAAACTACTGAGAAGATCTCCCTCACACATACTGGAAAATTTGACGGCGCGGTTGTTGCAGCTGAAGCCGTAAAGAAACTGGCAGAAAAATTAATTCCTCAAAGACTAAAATTATCTAGTAATGTACTTTTTGCATTTAATACTAAAGAGAACATTGTTAAGGCAAGAGAAATTATTCAAAAAGAGCTTTTTATTTTACCAATTATTATTAGCAATAAATTCGCCGAGCGGGATTTTGGCTATGGAAAGGAAAATAACCCATTGATAAGTGACTTGACTCAATTTAATTTTGCAAAGAAATTAGAGTATTTAAATTCTTCATCTTTTTTGCTTTTCGAGTTTTCAGAAATTGCATATCATGGAATTGGTCCGTTACTGCCTCATTTAAATTTACTCACAATGGCAATTGAAAAATTAATGATATCAAGTGAGAAAATATTTCTGATTGGTGATGAGGCAAATACCTTTTTTAGTCAAATGATTTCAAGAAATTCTTTGCAAAATAAGGTTGTATCGTTGTAAGATAAATTAATGTATCCTAATATCACATATTATACAATAAGGTATCTTAATACTGTATGATTAGCTATTTAAATTTACAGAGTTTTTTTGAGAAAAAAGATTACAAGCTTATTATTGCTGCCGATGCCGAACCTTTTGTCCACATTAAAAATGGGCAAGGGACAATTGAACCTTTTATCCCCGCTGGTGGAGTTGCAGTTGCTTTTGACCCGATAAATAGGGCTTCCCGTGCGCTTTTCATAGGAAGAGGTAAAACTCCAGAGGATAAAACAGTTTTAGATAAAAACAGCAAAGTTTTGGACCCCACAAAAAGGTATGTTTTAAAGCGTCTTTTTTTTACTGAAAAAGAAATTGATGATTATTACTTTGGATTTTCCAACCAAACATTATGGCCTTTGTGCCATGTAGCTTTTGAGCGGCCCATTTTCAACACAAGCTGGTATGAAGGATTTAAAAAAGTTAATGAAAGCTATGCTAAATCTATAAAAGAAGAAATTAAAGGAAAATGCTTTGTATGGATTAATGATTATCAATTGAGTTTGGTGCCCAAATTTTTAGGCAAACCAAAAAATTCAATAATCGGGCTTTTTTGGCACATTCCCTGGCCAACCTGGGAAATATTCAGGGTTTTACCACAAAAAAAAGAAATTTTAGAAAGTTTACTTGAGTGTGATTTTATTGCCTTTCATAGAGGATACCAGGCCAGAAATTTTTTGCAATGCGTAGAGCGTGAACTTGAGGCACGAATAGATCTGGAAACAAATCGAATATTTTACAACAAACATATTACAACTGTTAAAAACCTGCCAATGGGAGTTGATACCGATGTTATCAAATCTCTTATAGAACCTGAAGAAAAACAAACTTTCTTTTCCAGAATTGTTAAAAAAATAACTCCTCAGGAAAAAGAGCAAGATTTAATATCCAATCTTTTTAAAAAGAACAAAGTAATATTAGGTGTTGACAGGTTTGATTATACAAAAGGTCTTGTCAGCCGAATGGATGCCCTTGATTTATTTTTTGAAAAATATCCGCAGTTTAGAAAAAATGTTATATATCTTGGACTTCTCGCCCCATCCAGGGAAAAAATACCAGCATATATACAACTGAAAGAAAAAGTTATGGCAAAAATTGAAAATATTAATAAAAAGTATTCAAGCAAAGGTTGGAAACCCATCGAACTTATCACCCAGGTTTTTACCAGAAGCCAAATTATGAATTTTTACAAAAAGACAAACATATGTCTGGTCACACCCCTTGATGACGGAATGAATCTTGTATCCAAAGAATTTATTATTTCTGCTTCGATGTCAAGTAACCCGGGCATGCTTGTACTTTCTCAGTTTGCAGGATCTGCAATTGACCTAACATCTGCCCTTATTGTTAATCCTTACAGTCCGGAAGAAGTTGCAAAAGCGATAAAGATAGGCCTTGAAATGCCTCTCAAGGAACGAATAGAACGTATTTCCCACATGACATCAATTCTTGATGAAAGAAATATTTATGAATGGGCACAGGATTTTGTCAGAGAAGCTGAAGCCTCCGCAAAAGAAAACCGCCAATTAAATAATAACGGCTGACAGGATATAAAATTCAAAAAATTATTATAGTTAATTGTTGAAGGCTAATTTTTGACTACTGAAAATCTTTCTTTAATTACCAACCATACGAATTCGACCAGTGCTAATTGCCGTTTTATTCTCCAAGGCTGCTTTATTAAACGGTATAACCACTCAAAACCAATATTTTGGACTATTTTTGGTGCCCTAGGAATTTTTCCGCTTATATAATCAAACGATCCTCCTACACCAATCATTACCCTGACCGGAATTTTATTTAAATGTTCTGCCATCCATACCTCCTGCTTTGGTGCACCATATGCGACGAATAAGATGTCAATCGAATTAAGAGTAAATGATGAGTCATGCTTTCTTGTCTTACGTAACTCCTGCCTGACCTGACCCTTGCTGAAAGGGTTCATTTCCCCTGATTCAGGGTTAGCAACAAAGCCACCTTCATCCCACTCAGAGCTTATGAATGATACTCTAAGACCTGGGTATTTTTTTTGTAAGCACTCTACCGTTTTCTCTGCCACACTACCCCTCCCTCCAAGAAATCCCACCGAAACAGTCTTATTGTTAATCCTTTTACATAATTTTTCTATAAGTTCTACTCCTGTGAAACGCTCTTTAAGTGGTTTATTTAATACATTACCGGCTATAAGCACTCCTATACCGTCACATATTGCGATCTCAGCCTTATTCAGGATATCTTTGAAGCTGGGGTTTTTTGCCGCAAGTACAATTATTTCAGGGTTTGGGGTAACAATGTAACAATTATAAGGCGTTTTTTCAATAAAATTCAATATAAACTCTAAGATATTATCTTTTTTATCGTTCGTAATACCAACACCCAATATTGTATTTTTCACCAGAGAGTCAATTTTTTTATAGGATTTATGAATATTTACCTTTTTAGAAGGACTATTGCTTGATTGAGCATTTTTTGTAACCATAGATTAGACAATAAATACAATCCATTCTTAATTGTTTGTTAAATTTTGTATTTACTTATAGTATTTTACTATTCAAAAGCCTTTTTATCAAATTTTAGAAAAAAACTAAGAGTTTGTGAAAATTTTTCCATTTTGAAAATATTATGAGATTAAAATTATTAAAAATAAATCTGACTAAACGATGTTCACAAAACTCTAACAACTAAAAACCATTTACCCATTAACAATTTTAAACAGCTAGCAAATAATTTTTACTTTCTTGAAATACTCCTTTTGTATAATTCTATATTTTCAAGCGCGACTCCGGTACCTCTTGCAACGCAAAGCAGAGCATCTTCCGCTACATGACATGGAACACCTGTCATATTCGTCATAAGCTTATCCAAATTATGTACCAGGGATGTTCCGCCAGACATTACTATTCCTTTATCTATGATATCGCTAGCCAGCTCAGGAGGTGTATCTTCCAAAACTTTTTTCACTCCACCTACAATATCCATTAAAACAGGCTTTATTGCTTCGTTAATCTGTAACTCATTAAGCTCAATTGTTCTTGGCAAACCGGTAATACTGTCTCTTCCCCTAATTTCCATTTTACGAAGATCGCTTAAGTCTTTTGCATTTTTTGGTTCTTCTACAAAAGCATTGCCTATCGTAATTTTTATTTCTTCGGCAGTCCTTTCTCCGATTAATAAATTGAACTTCTTTTTTATAAACGAAGCAATTGTTTCGTCTATTTTGTTGCCTGCTACTCTTACCGAATTATGGACAACCACTCCGCCAAGCGAAATAACAGCAGCCTCGGTGGAACCTCCTCCAATATCTACGACCATATGCCCGGCTGCTTGAGCAATTGGAATTTTTGCACCTATTGCTGCTGCTAACGGCTCTTCAATTAGATACGCCGCTTTTGCTCCGGCTGCCATTGTTGCATCCAACACTGCCCTTCTTTCAACTTGGGTTACGCCGGACGGTATGCAAATCATAACCTCCGGCTTAAAAAAACGCGATCTTCCACATGCTTTGTCTATAAAATAAGAAAGCATTGCCTCGGTTATTGTGTAATCCGCAATTACGCCATCTTTAAGTGGACGAAGAGCAACAATATTTCCTGGAGTTCGACCCAACATTTCTTTTGCCTCTCGCCCAACAGCAACAACCCTGTTTTCTTCAGCTGTTACCGCAACAACTGTTGGCTCATTTAAGACAATGCCTTCCCCTGCCAGATAAACCAGTGTATTAGCAGTGCCAAGGTCGATACCTACGCGTTTGGATAACATATGGTTTTTTTATTGAATTATTAACGGGTTTTGCGGGTTAACGTGTTGAGGAATAAAAACTCGTGAACCCGTTAACTCGTAATAATAAATAGGTCTAATAACTACTTAAGTATATCAAGAAATCTTTTTTTACCATCTTGATTATAACATCCGCTTAATTCATTGCAAGTACAAATACAAAGAGAGTATAATCTTTCTTGATGAATAAACAGCTTTTTGTGTCGTTTGTTATTCTGTTTTTTCTTTTTGCTGCAACAATTCTTGTGATTATTTACGGCAAAGGTTACCAGATAGATTTTCAAAAAGGCCGCCCTGAAATAGCCGGCACTGGACTTTTAGTTGCAACAAGTAATCCCGATGGCGCAAGCGTTTACATAAACGACCATTTAACAACTGCGACAAACAATACCATTAATCTAGCCCCTGGAATATATAAAGTAAAAATTGCAAAAGAAGCATATTTTTCCTGGGAAAAAACAATAAAGGTCGAAAAAGAAGTTGTTGCAAAAGCCCAGGCTCTTTTATTTTCCAAAACCCCAATGCTTGAAGGCATTACGGATTTGGGCGTTGATAACACTGTAATTGACCCGTCAAGTACAAAAATTGCTTTTACGGTCTCGTCACAGTCTACGAAGAAAAATGGAGTTTATATTTTAAACATGAATGCAGGTCCACTCTTAACTTTGCAAGGATCCGCAACCCAAATTGCAGATGACACAACCGATTTGTTTTCTACCGCAAAACTTCAGTGGTCTCCAGACGGACAAAATATTCTTGCAACCATAACAAATGATGCAAGAGAAACAAAATATCTTCTTACTACAAACGGGTTTAATCAAACTCCTCAAGACGTAACGGAAACAATACAAACAATTCTTGATGGATGGGATAGTCAAGTAAAATTAAGCCATGATTCCCAAATTGCAGGCTTAAAGTCGAATCTACAAAAAATAGTAAATGATAAATTTTCAATTATTGCCTGGTCTCCTGACGAAACAAAAATACTTTACACCGCGTCAACTTCCGGAACATTACAACCTATAATTAACCCACCCCTTATTGGCTCTGACTCAACTCCCCAGCATAGAACAATTTCCAAAGGAAGCATCTATATTTACGACATCAAAGAAGACAAAAATTTTCTTATCCTGAGCAGCCAAGACCAATCAGGCAAAGAATTCAAGCTCGAGTGGCTACCTGACAGTTTACATCTGCTTTTTGTTCATGATAAAAAAATTGACGTTTTGGAATATGACGGTGCAAATGAAACTACAATTTATGCCGGCCCGTTTGTTGACAGTTCGGTTTTTCCCTGGCCAACAGTTGATAAGTTTGTAATAGTAACAGATCTTGGCAACAACGAAATTTCCCCAAATCTCTACACCGTAAGCCTGAAGTAAGAAATCAAAAGGGATAAAAGGGTCAAAAGAGTCAAAAGCAGCAATTACTGATCCCTTTGCCTCTTTTAACTCTTATAGAACTTGCAATAGCAGCGAAAAAATAACTATACTGATATCATGCCTTATTCTGTCCTAAATGTTATTAAAAAAGTAATAGTTTTCTTTTTGTTTTTTGGTATTCTGCTTCAATTTAATTTGCCTAAAATTTTTGCTCAAGACGACTCTTTGGGCATTGCCGTATATTTGTCAATAGCTGCAAAAGATGTTCCAAACGGATCTGTCATTGCTTTTTCGGACAAAGGATATATTTTAAATTCCACTCCCTATAATCCTCTTGTTGTTGGAATCTCTGCTACAAAACCCGCTGTTGTATTGGGTGAAAAATCAGACAATACATATCCTGTTGTGTCAACCGGAAATACTTATATGAGAGTATCCGGCGAAGGCGGAAAAATTTCGGTAGGCGATTTAATTACCGGGTCTTCAACACCCGGACTTGGAATGAAAGCAACTCATGACGGCTACGTTTTGGCCTCTGCTCTTGAGGATTTTACTCCAAGCAGTAAAACAGACTCGGGAGTGATTGCGGTTTCTATGAATATACATTATTACACCTCAAGCGTAAAACTTCAGAATAATCTTTTTGATATTTTTAGTATTGGCGCATCTGCCACTTACCAACAGCCAACAACCGTATTTAAATATATTGTTGCCGGTGTTGTTGTGGTCTTATCTTTTATATTTGGATTTTACCTCTTCGGCCGCACAGCTAATAAAGGAATTGATGCTTTGGGAAGAAATCCTTTGGCTGCCAGAATGATTCAGCTTGGAATTATATTTAACGTAGCCATAACTATTGCTGTCATAGCAAGCGGCATTATTGTTGCTTATCTTGTGTTACGATTATAAAAGCGTAAAGGGCAAAGGGTTAAGAAAATCAGTTCTTTACCCTTAACGCTTAAAGCTATACCCTTATACATATGATAAATATTTTTAACTTTCTGCGAGTATTTGCAACCAGCCAGTCACTGCCTGTTGTTACGATGCTTATTTTGTTTATTCTTATTATCTTCGCGACATCATATTTTTATTACGTTTACAAAAGGGAAAAAGACTTTGAAGATTCACACGAAAAACTGGAAGAAGATTACGACAGTATCTTACTCAAAGCGCACAAAAAGGCGGAAGAAATTGTAACTCAAGCAGCAGATAAAGCAAAAGCCCTTCTAATGAATACAAAAGATGTTAAAGACTTTGCCGACAAAGATATTGAAACGGCAGTCCAAAAAGAAAAAGATGAAATTCTTCAATCGTTTTCTGCATCAATTAACGGAATAAGAAACGATGCACTAAATTATGTGAAAAAAATGGCGGATGACACTCAATCTCTTACGCAATCGGAGTTGATGAGCTTTAGAGACGGCATGCAAAAAAATTTAGTCCAGGTAAGACTTTCCGAAACCCAAAAACTAACAGATGAAGCAAAAAAAACTTTTGAAGAAATCCAGGATTTTAAAGCAAAACAACTTGAAAAAGTAAAAGAACAACTCTCAGATATTATTGTCAGGGTGTCTGAAAGCGTAATTGGGCAATCAATAACACCTGCAGATCATGAAAAACTCATCCTTGAGGGCCTGGAACAGGCCAAACAGGAAGGATTTTTTGACGCATGACAGAAACTACATACATTTTTTCCCCTTTTGACTTTGGAGAAGTACTTCATACAAAAGAAGAGGCTGTAGAATTTATTGCAATGGTTGATAAAATTCTTGACTCGTTTTTTAACGCTAAGGAAACCCCAAATGAAAAAATGAAAAAACTGCTCCCATACCAAATATATGATTACCTTCAACAACAGGCAGCAAAACAAAGAATAGCTCTTGATGATAAAGAAATGTTTAAAAATTATTTAAATCAGGTAAAAATATTTGTGCAGCATATTCCTGTTGTTACAATAGAAATTCCCTTTCTGCCTACAAGCAACATGCTGACAAATATCTCAAACTATTTATCAATATATCTTAAAAGAACAATTTTGTTTGATATTGTAATAAATAAAAACCTTATTGCCGGTGCAAAGTTAAGTTATAATGGCAAATATAAAGACTTCTCTTACAGGAAAAAATTTGATTTGGAACTTAAAAAAGAAGCAGAGGCAATAATTAAAACCCTATGAACCCTATTTATAAAACTTACATGGAAAACCTAGGGGAATTTGGTTTAATTACCGAGGTAAATCACCCAATTGTTGCGGCAGACGGACTACCAGGAATAAAGCCTCAAGAATTGGTTATTTTTGAAGACGGAAAACTCGGTGAAGTATTTACAATCCATAAAGATAAAGTGGAAATACTTTTACTTTCTCAGGAGTCGGTAAAAACAGGGATTCAAGTTGTCAGAACAGGAAAATCATTAAGTATTCCTGTTGGCCAGGAATTACTTGGACATGTAATAGACCCTTTGGGAAATCCAATCTCTCCAACCGCTTTCAGCACAAAACCAGCTCAGTATAGATTTACAGACCAGGCGCCTTTAGGTATCTCCCAAAGAAAAAGAATAACCAAACCTTTTAAAACAGGCGTTGCCCTAGTTGACCTTCTTATACCAATTGGCAAAGGTCAAAGAGAGCTTATTGTCGGCGACAGGAAATCCGGTAAAAGTTCTTTCCTTCTAACCGCTATCACAAATCAGGTAAAACACGGCGCAATCGCAATCTATGCCGCAATTGGGAAAAAAGTAAGCGACATAAAAAAACTGCAGGAATATTTTATTAAACAAGGACTTATGGATAAAGTTATTATTGTAGCCGCAAGCTCAATTGAAAGCCCAAGCTTAATTTACTTAACTCCATATACAGCCATGACAATAGCCGAATATTTTCGCGACTTGGGTCAGGAAACAGTTGTTGTTTTTGACGACCTGTCAACTCATGCAAAGTTTTATAGGGAAATTTCTCTTTTGGCAAAAAATTTTCCGGGAAGGGATTCTTATCCCGGTGACATTTTCAATACCCACGCAAGGCTTTTGGAAAGAGCAGGAAATTTTATACATAAGGATAAAGGTGAAGTATCTATTACCTGCATACCTGTTGTAGAGACTGTAGAAGGTGACCTTACAGGGTATATTGCAACAAATATCATGAGTATGACCGACGGCCACATATTTTTTGACAGCAATATTTATTTCCAAGGGCGCAGACCGGCAATAAATATTAATTTATCTGTTACAAGGGTTGGCAAACAAACGCAAACCCCACCAGAAAGAGATGCCAACCGCGAGCTTACTGCTTTTGTTACTCTTTATGAACGGATGCAAAATCTTTCCCATTTTGGAGCCGAGCTCTCAGACAGGATAAAAATTATAATGTCAAACGGAAATAAAATATTCAGGTATTTTGACCAGCAATATACTGTCATTGTGCCGTCTGATGTTCAACTTGTTTTCTTTGCCCTTTTGTGGATTGGGTTTTTGGATAATTTTGAAGTCCCGCTTGAGGCCGCGCGCATAAATATGACAAATGCATATAACGAAAGTCTCCAGATACAGGAGCAGTTTAAAACTATAGTAGATACCCAATCGTTTAACAGTCTTTTAGGTAACGTAACAAAACAAAAGGACATATTAATTCCCTTATGCAAAAACAAGGCCAAATAGCACAAGAAATGGATCTTACCGATAGCTTGAGCTCCCTCGCAACGGCGTATGAGCAGATATCGGTTATGAAAATGCAAGAAATTAGAGGTTCGGTTGTACAAACCAGAACTTTTTTGTCGGGCCTCTCCTCTGTTTATTATAAAGTGAGAAGCAGCTACCGGAAAAAAATTGAGCAAATCTTAGAGCAGGAGAAAAAAAGAAATAAAGTGACAGCCGATGCCAAATTTAAAAAAAATGGGAAAAACGCGCTTGTTTTGCTTTCTGCCAACAACAAACTTTATGGCGACATAATACCAAAAACAACCAGCCTTTTTCTGGAAAAGATAGAACAAAGCGACGGAGATATTATTATTGTCGGAAAAGTTGGTAAGGATATCTTTGAAAACCAAAACGGTGAAATTGCATATACATATTTTGACGTCCCGGATACCGCATTTAAGCTTGAAGATCTTCGTCCGCTTCTCTCTTTTCTTCTGCCTTATGAAAAGGTTACAATATTTCACGGCCAATTTGACAATGTTATGAACCAATTTCCAAAAGAAGCTGTCATAACAGGCCAACCTGTTTTAGAGGAAGGAAAAGACACTCAGGAAGGATTTAAATCTCTTTTTGAACCATCAATAGAAACCATTCTTGCTTTTTTTGAAACACAAATATTTTCATCTTTAATAAAACAGACTGTCCATGAAGGCCAGCTTGCCCGTTTTGCATCACGTATAAGAGCTATGGAGCAAGCTCTTGATAATATTTCCCAAAGGCGTGGAGAATTAAAGCAAATTGAACGCCGTGAGAGAAACTTATTGGCAAATAAAAAACAGTTAGCTTCTCTGGTTGGAATAAAGCTTTGGAAAAGATAAAATGAAAAATAAAGGAAGAATTATAAGCATTAAGGGTCAAATTATTGAGGTTGAATTCCCGGAAGACAAACCAAGCATACATGATGTTGTAATTGTTGAGGAAAACCCTGATATTATTATGGAAGTTTTTACTTCCGCCAGTACTTCTACCTTTTACTGCCTTGCTATATCTCCTGTTTCGACTCTTTCAAGAGGAATTGTGGTCATAAATACAGGAGAACCATTAAAAATACCGGTCGGTGAGGAAGTTTTAGGAAGGGTAATTGATATCTTTGGTAAACCACTTGATGGAAAAGGCCCGCTGAGTACAACTACCAGAAAACCGATTTTTAGTAACTCTATTGATTTTGAACATTTGGCTTCCCCGACAAAAATTCTCGAAACCGGGATTAAAGTTATAGACTTTTTTGCGCCAATTCTTGAAGGGGGAAAAGTTGGTTTGTTTGGCGGAGCGGGTGTTGGAAAAACAATTTTGCTGACTGAGATTATTCACAATATTGTAATTTTGCATACCGTTTTGGATAAAAATGAAACCGTAAGCGTATTCGCGGGCGTTGGAGAACGTACCCGTGAGGGCCAGGAATTATTTGAGTCACTCGCGGAAAGTAATGTATTAAAAAACGTGAGTCTTATTTATGGATCAATGGGCGAAAATGCCGTTGTTAGATTCCGTACTGCAATTGCCGGAATCGCTCTTTCGGAATTTTTCCGGGATATTGCCAAAAAGAATGTTTTATTTTTTATAGACAATGTATTCCGTTTTGCGCAGGCCGGATACGAACTCGCAACCCTTATGGAAACAATTCCATCCGAAGGGGGATATCAACCAACTCTTGCATCTGAGATGGCACATCTGCACGAAAGACTTGTGTCAACAAAAGACCATACAATTACATCAATTGAAGCTGTTTATGTTCCATCTGATGATCTCACCGATTTAGGAGTCCAATCTGTATTCCCCTATCTTGACTCAAACATTGTGCTTTCCAGAAGCGCTTATCAGGAAGGAAGATTTCCGGCTGTTGATGTACTATCTTCAACTTCTTCCGCTCTTAATATAGAAACTGTTGGAAAACAGCATTACGATACCTACATAGAAGCGCAAAGCCTTTTAAAAAAAGCGCTTGCCCTGGAAAGGATTGTCAGCCTTATTGGCCAGGCCGAACTTTCTGCGGAAGACCAGATAACTTATAAACGTTCGCAAATTTTAAAAAATTACTTAGGGCAGAATTTTTTTACAGTAGAAAATCAAACAGGCAGAAAAGGCAGTTATATTACAAGAACCCAAACAGTACAAGACGTAAGTGATATTGTTAATGGGAAGTATGACAATGCAGACCCGGACAGATTCTTGCACGTTGGTCTTGCGAAGGAAGCTATACAAGTTGCCCCCGCAACTGTTAAAACAAAATGACAACATACCCTGTAGTTCAAACAGACGAAAAGTTAAAAGTCGTTGTAAAAAGCCCGGAAGGGATTGTATTTGAAGGTGAAGTCTACGCAATTACTTCAAAAAATATCGGAGGGCTATTTGACATACTCCCCTTTCATTCTAACTTTATTTCAATAATTAACGAACTTTTACTTTTATACGAAACGAAACAAAATCCGAAAGAAATAAAAATCCAAAACGGGGTAATGAAAGTTACAGAAAATGATGTTGAAATTTTTTTGGGTGTAGAAACAATTACTTCAATATAACATATTATATCAATTAATTCTAATCTACTTGTTTAATAAAAACACAGAAAGATATATTTTAATATCTATTGATATATTTAACAGTAATATATCACTTCCAATTAATTTTCCTATAGTGTTAGATTTATAACCCTATATTTTTTAAATTTGGAACGCTTTTTATTTGGCAAAAAATCTTTCCTGGCAATAAAAAGTATTACTAAGGTTTTTTAAAACATCAAGCCAGAGAAAAAAATTCGTTTAAAAACTTAATGTTTAATTTAATTTTACTCCAACAAAAAAATCTTGTTCATTAGTATTTTTTGCTGTCAATATTTTTTATATAAGATATTTGTTTTTTGAAAAAATTTATAAATTTTAAGACAAAAATTTTCCCATTAAA
>JANWKV010000053.1 GCA_025451195.1 Candidatus Microgenomates bacterium
AAAAAACTCTTCCAAAAAGGAAGAGTGATAATAAAGTCTTTATCTTCCTTCTTTGGCCCGCCTGTCATCGCTTGAGGCGAAGACAATAGCGGACAGGAATTGGCACCGTACTTTTGGTTGCCGGTAGCTTTAAAGCTATCAACTCTAAGCTACTCTCTTGATAATAAGCATAAGTTACACCAACTAGCCATATTTGTCAATAGTTTGGTATACTATTTTTACATTTTATACCACTCATACTTTATTTTCTGCCTTGTGGCACACAATAAAGTAATCGGGTATTATATGCTATTTGTAAATCTGAGTTAGATGAATATATGACTAAGTCTCAGCAATATTTTCAGGATATGATGGAATACAATAAAGAAATTTTTGACAATTTTGCAAAAATCCACGATGAATACTCAAAAGATCCGGAAAAATTCCAGCAGGAATTTAATGAAGAAGGAGAAAAAGTGCTTGCAATTATCCGTAATTATGAAAATATGCTTTGTGGTCAATCGGAAGGCGGTAAATACGGCAAGTTTTCCTCAAACCTATCTGATACTTTTTGGGGAATTATAAGAAAACAGTTTCCAAAAATCGATTTTATAGGATTAAAATAATGATAAAGAGACAATTGACAGCAATTGCGTTTGTTTTAACTGCAGTGGCAGTACCTAGCTCACCTTTTGCACATCCGCCTGTTGATTACACTGCTCCCGTAATAACCTGTTCTCCAAAACCTGCATGTTTGGACAGTAACCCACCGTGCGAAATTGCAGAACCTATTGCCGGCTGGTGTTCGGAAATTACTCCAAATCCGACATGTATCCCGCGTCCGGCTTGTCTGGATGCAAACCCGCCCTGTAAATTACAGGTTGCAGATATTTGCCCACCATCCCCAACGCTAACTCCAACTCCTTTCACAAATCCTTTTTTATGCGGTGGGAATAAACCGGTCATCTGCCCATCTGGATACACTTGTCTTTATGGAAAAGATGCGGCAAAAGGTGGAAAATGCGTTCCTATTATTACACCCGCATTAGTACAGAAGAATAAGGATATTCAGATTAAACAAGGATTTTTAAAAACAGTCTGGAATTTTATCATTTCTTTCTTTAAACACTAAGGGAAACCCAAACGGCTCTTTGTTTCACATTTTTAATAAGTCAAATTAATGAACGCGGCCTAATTTATTTTGCAACAATTGTTACTTTAAACAATATCGCATACATTGGACACATTTGCCCTTTGGCGCATTTTGCAGTACCCGTTGCGGTAATTTGTGCTGTACCTGCTTTACCAACCACAAATCTTTTGGTGCCAATCCTTTCTGCAATCATAAGCCTACTGTTTTGTAGAATTCCCATTGGATCAATTGTCGTAATTTGCCAATTTTGATCTGTTCCTAAATCAACAAAAATATTGTCCCCTACATAAACATTTATTGTTTTTCCATCATCTTGCTTTGTAATATTTATAAGGCTTGGATTTGTCGTTACTTTTTGATAAGGCGTATTATTAGGGAAAACTGTTGGAATTATTGTCGGAGAAATGTAAACACCCGAATTATCAACTGTTTTTTGATAATTTTCCCCAACATAAAAGCCTGCAAACGGGAATAAAATAAAAAGAAAAAGCGCTATAAACTTAGAAAACGGGGTAA
This sequence comes from Candidatus Microgenomates bacterium, assembly GCA_025451195.1. GTDB lineage: Bacteria > Patescibacteriota > Microgenomatia > Levybacterales > UBA12049 > JANWKV01. Next base: position 1,649 of record JANWKV010000053.1, read on the forward strand.
CTGTTATTAAAGATTTTGGAAGCCTCACAACCTTAGTGTTTCACGATTTTTTCCTGTAGTCAACAATATTTATCCTCTTTTTGCGGGCCCGGATACAAAAGTCAGTCCTCCACCACGATTTCCACCTCCAAAACCTGATCTTCTCCCACCACTAATCAATCCGGTCATATCTGTCCTTCTCGAAATATCTGATAGAGCTGATCTTAAACGATCCAACGGAGAAGTTGTAATAGCAACTACAGAAGCCCCTTCCGGAGGAATTCCAATTGCCCTCCTGACGCTTGCGGCATATGTGCTCCTTTTTAAGGCCGCGTCTCCAGGAAGTTCTGCTCTGGGATCTAATTGAGAAAACCCTTCAACCGCCGGAGCAACTGTAACGTCTGTTATAACACCTATTCCCATCATTTCAGTTGTTGTTACCGAAGCTATTGCTGGAGGAACTACACTATCTACAAAAATTGTATCTACGCTTTGTACTGCTGTAACGAATTCACCGGAACCTGTTCTTCTCTGTGAAGCAGTTATTTCTACTATTGTATCTGGGCTCGAACCAGATGAATCCGCCATATCAACGGTTCCTTCAACATAAGAAAGTTCTATCCTGCCTGTTGTTGGTTCAGACTCGTCAACTGTTGTTTCAAGTTCTGCAACAGAAGCAATCGCCATGTTGCCTCCAGCAGGTTCCATTGCCATCTGAATTCCGATTCTATGCGTAAATTCCTCTCCGTAGTAACCGGGATCTGTATGGGGCTCTACCGTTGTCATCGCCTCAAAAGCGGCAGAAGCTTCAGCCCAAGGAAGAGGTCCTTCTGTAGGATGTTCAACTAGCATAATGATGGGAATATAACATTAGCTCAATTATTTGTCAACGGGTTGTTTTAACAGTCTATTTTAGCAGTTGATCCTCTATTGGATTACCTGTTGGAAAATTACCTGTTGAAAGATTTTGGTACATGCCAATTTCTTTTTGGATCTGCTGGAAAAATCCAGCAGATATCCAAATTGTAATTATAAGGGAAATAATTGTTAAAAGTGCCGCAACTCCCCCGATAATTTTTTTCTTTGTACTGGAATTGAATAAGTATTTAATTCCATAATAAAGTCCTATTGGAGGCAAGATAAGACTCATTGTATAAATGTAAATTTGCCTGCCGACAGTAATTTCTCTGCTTTCAACAGATTTTCCGCAATTTGGACAAAATTTAAAATTCGGCAATATCATATTGCCGCAAGATGGGCAAATATTTGGTGACGTTTGTTGGTTAAACGAAATATTGGGTTGGGGTTGTTGAATTCCTGTAAGTGCTTCTCGTACTTGATTTTGGGCAGAAAATGGTGTTTGTGTCATATTTTGGTAACAACAGGTCCTTCTTTGGTATCTTGTATATCATATCCCAAATCCCTGATTTTTTTGCGCATTTCATCACTTGCTCTAAAATCTCCCACTTTCCTAAACCCTTCCCGCTCGCTAACAAAATCTAAAATGTTTTGAGGAATTATTTCAATCTTTCTCTCTGCAAATATTTCTAAACCTAAAACAAGATCAAATCTTCTAAGAGTTTGGGACTTAGCACTTGAAGGATAATCCGATTTAATAAGTTCCCACATAATAGCCAACGCTTTTGACATATTTAAATCATCATTTACGGCATTTAAAAATCTTTCTTCAAATTCAGCACAACCTACTTTTGGCAAATCCCAATTTTTTGTATCATTAATAAGCTTCTTATATGCAGATTGTGCTCCACTTAATGATTCCCAAGTAAAATTCATTTCTTGTCTATAATGTGTTTGTAAATATAAATATCTTAAAGCAAGAGGGTCATAACCTTTATTAATCATATCCTGAACAGTATAAAAATTATTTAAGCTTTTGCTCATTTTTTCCCCATTAACAATCAAAAAGTTATGGTGAACCCAAAATTTAGAAAATGGAACTTTATCGGTTGCTGCCTCAGACTGCGCAATTTCGTTTGTGTGATGAATGTTTATATGGTCTATTCCGCCGGTGTGAATGTCGAAATGATTTCCTAATGCTTTCATACTCATAGCAGAACATTCTATATGCCAACCAGGGAATCCTACACCCCACGGGCTTTCCCATTCCATTTGTCTTGATTCTCCTTTTGGAGACAATTTCCACAGTGCAAAATCCGAAATATTCTTCTTGCCTTCTATAAATTCTACTCTTGCCCCTTTTTTTAATTCCTCCGGATCTTGCCGGGATAATTTAAAATAATCAGGAAATTTTGATGTGTTAAAATAAATTCCGTCTTCTGTTTTGTATGTATATCCCTTTTCTTCCAGTTTTTTAACTAAAGCAATTTGCTCAGGAATATAATCTGTTGCGTGCATTAAATTAGTGCCAGTAGGCAAATTAATATTTAACGCTTTGCATGAATTTTTAAACTGCTCTTCAAATTTTTTCGCAATGTCCCATACAGACATTCCAAACTTTTTCGCACCCTTTTCCATCTTATCTTCACCTGTGTCGCTATCTGAAACCAAATGCCCAACATCAGTAATATTCATCACATGATGGAGCTTAAAGCCGTTGTATTTTAAAACACGGATTAAAATATCATCGCCAACATACCTACGCATATGCCCGATATGCTGAAAATCATAAACTGTTGGCCCGCAGGAATACATTCCAACATTTGGAGGATTTATTGGCTTAAATTCTTCGACTGATCGGGTTAGGGTATTATAGATTTTAAACATAATTAAAATTCAAAATGAAAAATGAAAAGTTAATATACCTTTATTTTTAGAAATTTTAGTTCGATTTATAAAATAAACTACATTCATTTTTATTTTTTATTTCTAACTTTTTCATTTATTTTATCCTTTTTGCTTTAACCCCTCATGTGCTCCTTGTCTTCCCTTTACAGAAAGAGGGACTACCGGCGCTTTTTTCCGTTCCTCTTCCTGCTCTATCATGAGTTTTTGTTTTTTCTCCTGCTCTTCTCTTTCCAACCGTTCCTGAACTGTTTCTTCTTTTTGTTCGTCTCCTTCTGATCTTTTCTCAAATTGCTCAAAATAGGCGTCGTGAAGTTTTTTACGAAGACCTTCAATTTGCCGCTGTTTTTCCATATCCCGTTCTTCAGCAGTTTTATTAACGATAGTTGTAAAAGGCATATTCTTTGGAGGATTATTTAAAACGGACTGATTGGAGTTGCCTTTTTCAAAAAGCGTTTGTTCATTTTGCTGCTGTTGATTTGCACCGGATAAATCAAAAGTCCCGGAATTCTGCTGATTTATTTGTTCACTCGGAGGCGGCGCTGCTTTTGGAGGAATAGCTACCTGCGGATTTTGCTGAGGTGGATTTTGATTATTATTTGTTGAACTTGAACCTTGTTTTTTTGCCGGATTAAAAAGATCAAAAACTGTTGATGCAATTCCTTCGCTTGGCGGTTGGCTTGATGGAACGCTGTAAGCAGATGGAACTTGTTGTTTTGGTCCCTGTCCTGTTAATTGTTGTTTTACGCCTTGGACAAAAGGAGTTGCCTGTTTTTTTACTGCTTGAGCTGTTTTTTTAACACTACTGATCCCCATTTCCGAAAGCGAAAGTCCTGATGATCCATCTGGCATAGCCTTGTTAGTTTATCACAATTTATTTTTGGAGGCTAATTAAACTCATGGGGTAATTTGTGTTTAAATTCGTTTTTCTTTACATAATTTAAAACTTTTTCTATAATTTCTTTTTTTATCCCGTTTGCCATTATTTGATCGCCTGATAAATTTTTGTCAAAATGATAATACAAAACCTTGTCTGCATCTTTATAAGTAAATCCTAACTCTCCCTCGTCTGTTTGGCTCTCCCAAAGACCGGCGGTTGGAGCTTTGCTAATTATCTTTTCAGGAAGTCCTAAAAATTTTCCCAAGTTCCAAATTTGTGTTTTGTAAAATTTTTTAATCGGTTCCAAATCCGAAGCCTCGTCTCCAAAGCGGGTAAAATAACCTAAGTAATTTTCTGTTTTATTTTCCGTTCCGCAAACAAGAGCATTTAATTTTTTTGCAGTATCAAACAAATAAATCATCCGGACGCGTGCCATAATATTCCCTTTTCTAACATCACCGCCGTTGCCGGCATTTTTAATAACCGAATCAACAGCTTCCTCAATATTTATCTCTTTTATATTTTGACTTGGAATTTGGAGATTTTTTAAAACAATCATTGCGTCTTTCGTATGCTCCTCACTTAATTTTCCAAATGGCAATAAAACGCAATAAACATTTTCTTTTCCCAATGCCTTCACGCAAAGTGCGGTTGCAACTGCAGAATCAATCCCGCCGGAAACAGCAATTACAACACCGAAAAATCCTGATACATGAACGATTTCTCTTATCCAATTAGATATTTTTTTTATTTCCTCGGTATAATTGATATCAAACATAAACTCCCTTAATTCAAATTTGCAAATAGCTTACTACATTACATTCGGTATAATACCTATTACCAGATTTTGAACCTGTGGCACAAAATCATATATGGGTAGTATATAGTTTTTTCATCTTTATATATTGCTCAACTTTAGGTGTCACAAAGCCTGTTATTGATTGCCCTCTTTTTATTTTATCTCTAATTGCACTTGAAGATAAATCCGAAGCTGAAAAATCCCCCTTTATTAAAGAGACATTTTTTGGCAAATTTGTTTTTTCATCGTATCCTTTTCTTGGAAAAACCAGAAAATCTATTAATTTTTCTAAAGCTTCGTATTCCTTCCAACGGTACAAATCCTTTAATTGGTCTATTCCGCAAACCCAAAAATATTTATTGTTCCTGTTTTCCTGAAAAAGCAATTTTACCGAATCAATAGTATAAGTTTCCCCACCCCGTGCAATATCTAAATCTTTTGTTTTTATTTTTTCTTCTGTCATTAGTTTTACCATTTGCAGTCTGTCGCCTGAACTTGCAACAATCGGTCTCCATGGATGGGTATTTGCCGGCATAAACCAAACCTCATCAATGGACGTATTCTGTTTTAAAATCTCCCTTGCAACTGCCAAATGTCCAATATGAGGCGGATCAAACCTTCCTCCGAATACCGCAATATTCATTTGGAGATATTATACCAAAGGAAATGGTTTCGGAGAACGGATTATTATGACAGTACAAATTTTTCAATAACATCCGCAACGCCATCATCATCTACGCTGGGCGCAACGTAATCTGCGATTGCTTTAACGTCCTCAATTGCGTTTCCCATTGCAACTTTAAATCCGCAAGCCATAAGAAACGAAAAATCATTGTACCCTTCCCCAACCCCGATTATTTCTGACGTTTTAATATTTAGCATATGTGCAACCTCCAAAAGAGAGTCTTGTTTTGATGATTTTGGGTTAGAAATTGTTACGCAAAGTTTAGTGTTATCTTCCCACGCGCTTGCTTTATGGGAAGAAATTGTTGATATATTCGAAATTTTTTTTATAAATGCATCTGCTTTTTCCAAATTTACCGAACTTGAATAAACGTCTAAAGGCTTATCCGGAAGGTTATTTTTTTTATAAACAAATTCTCCTTCTCTGTTTGCAACTGTTAAACCAATTTGCATATCTTCTGCTATTTTTGCAATTTGATTTATATCTTCTTTGGAAATATTTCTTTCAACGTATGTTTTTCTTGTTTTCGGGTCTATAATTTGCGCTCCTCCGGTTATAATGCATGGTGCAGAAAATTTAAAAACATCTAAAATATGGGCAATTTGCCAATACGATCTGGCTGTAGCAATGCCAATAAAAATTTTATCCGATGCTTTATTGACAGCTTCAATAATTTTTTTAGAAGGCATACCGTCACGCCTGTTTGGAATAAGCGTTCCGTCCACATCACAAATTATTGCCTTATATTTCATGGTTGGGGAAAGTATAGCAAAGAAGTAAAATAAAATCTTACCTGATTCTTGTAGACATCCCTCTACGCTCGCGTCTTATTTTTTGCACACTAATCAATTCACTTATTATCCCTTTTCTAAACTTTGAATTTCCAGGCACCCTTGCAATTGTCCTGACTTGATTTTGATAATTAGCAAACAGACTTTGTTGATCTGGTCTGTTTGGAAAAAGTAATTTTCCACTTAAAATAATTGACGCATCCATTGCAGATAAATTGTCTTCTTGCTCCTCAGACTTTGAAAATAATGACGCTGCACTGGCAATAGTATCTAGACTGATTAATCCAGTGTTTGAATCACACCTTCCTCTTGAGGTTTCAGGCCAACCACTTATTCCGTCAAAGACATCGTCATATTCAAGTTGAACGTCTAGTAAATCTCGCGTATACTTGAGTACTACTAGATCTAAGTCCAAATCAAGATTAACGGGATCATGATATTGCAACGAACCATGATAAAGCGTAATTGTCCCGGGCGGAATCCATCCGGGACGATTAATAAATTCGGTTCTTACAAGATTCAGTGCTCTATCTACCCTTTCATCATGCCTATCGGTTTCAAATGCTTTTAAATCGGATAGAAGTTTATTAATACGACTCATGTCCTTTTCTACCTCTTCTGGAGTTGGCTCTCGTTCGACTCTAGTCATTTGATGAATTATATTAAACTATGAGTCTAAAATCAAGTGAATTTTATTGCGTTATTTCACTTCTTCCTTCCATTGCCCGCTGCAGGGTAATTTCGTCTGCATATTCTATATCCGCGCCAATTGGCAACCCCTACCAAATCTTGTGATTTTTTAAATCCGATTTTTTATCTTTTAGCTGTTTTGCAATGTTTGCAACTTTTTTAATATCTTCTTTGGAAATATTTCTTTCAACGTATGTTTTTCTTGTTTTCGG
>JANWKV010000054.1 GCA_025451195.1 Candidatus Microgenomates bacterium
AAGCCAAGGTTAACTGTTTTTAGGTCAAATAAATTTACATATGCACAAATTATAGATGACAATGCTAAAAAAACAGTGTGTGGAGTATCAGATAAACAACTGGAATCTGTTAAAGGCACAAAAACAGAAAAGGCAAAAGCTCTTGGGATAAATATTGCGGCAGTTGCAAAAAAACACAAGATAACAGAGGTTGTTTTTGATAAAGGTATATACAAATATCATGGTAGAGTAAAAGCCTTAGCAGAAGGGGCAAGAGAAGGAGGACTAAAATTTTAATTAAAAGCGTAAAGTGAAAAGTTCAAAATTAAGGACTTTTATTTATAAACAAAGCACTTTAACTTTTCATTTTTAACTTTTAACTTTTAATTTTATTAATATGGCATACGATAGAAAATTTGGAGGACCACAAGTGCCCAGTGAATACAGCGAAGAAGTTGTACAGGTAAACCGTGTTTCCAAAAAAACAAAAGGCGGAAATAAAATCGGTTTTGCAGTTCTTGCAGTTGTTGGAAATAAAAAAGGCAAAGTTGGAGTTGGTCAGGGTAAAGCAGCAGATGTGGCGACCAGTATTAGAAAAGCTGTATCCAGCGCAAAGAAACATTTCTTGGAAGTGCCTATAATTAAAGGGACTATTCCTTTTTCAATAAGAATTAAGAGAGGCGCAGCCAAAATTATGTTAAAACCGGCACCAGCAGGTAGCGGAGTTATTGCAGGAGGAGCAGTAAGAAGTGTTGTGTCTGCGGCAGGAATCCAAAATATTTCATCCAAAGTATTGGGTACCGGAAATCAGGCAAGTAACGTTTACGCCACAATGGAAGCATTAAAGCAAATTGCCCAAATGCATAAAAAATTTGAGTTTAAAAAACATAATGGAAAACAACAAGCTGAGAAGAAGCAAGGAAAAGAATAATATGAATTTAACACAACTGCAACCTATTATAAAAAGAGGAAAAAAAAGATTAGGCCAGGGTCATGGATCCGGCAGAAGTAAAACTTCAGGGCGCGGCACTAAAGGCCAAAAAGCCAGAAGAAATATTCCACTTTTTTTTGAAGGAGGGGCATTGCCTTTGATAAAAAGACTGCCTTTTATGAGAGGAAAAGGCAGGAATTATTCGATAAAAGGAAAGCCTGTTGTTATACGACTTGACGTACTGAACAAATTGAAAACAAGAACAGTTGTCGATATTAAAGCACTTATAGAAAATGGTATTGTCGCAAAAAAAGAGGCTTTAAAAAACGGAGTTAAAATTTTAGACGGCGGAGAACTTAACACAATACTGCAAATCAAAGTTCCTGTTTCGGAAAAAGCAAAAAATAAAATAGAAAAAGCCGGTGGAAGTGTCGCATAAAATTTCTGATTAACCTAGTTGGCCTAATTTCTAAGTCAAAATTTTTAGGTCAGTTAGAAATTAGAGCAATTAGAATTCATGAACAATATCTTCTCAGTATTTAAAAACGCATGGGCATCACCAGAGGTTAGACGTAAACTTTTATTTACAGCTTTTGTTCTTGTTGTCTTCAGATTTTTTGCGCACATTCCGGTAAGCGGAGTAAATCTTGCAAGTCTTAAAACTCTTTTCTCACAAAATCAATTTCTAGGACTCCTGGACATTTTTTCAGGAGGAACCCTTGCCAATTTTTCAATTATGGCTTTAGGTCTTAACCCGTATATCAACGCCTCAATTATCCTACAGCTTCTAACAATGGTTTTTCCGTCTCTTGAAGAATTATCAAAAGAAGGAGATTCCGGAAGACAAAAAATAAATCAGTATACAAGAATGTTAACTGTTCCGCTAGCTGCTCTCCAGGCGTTTGGTATGTACGCGCTTCTTCGGAGCCAGCAAATTATTGCCAATCTTAACCCAATAGGTGTTATTGCTTTTATTGTTACAATGACTGCGGGCACAATGTTTTTGGTTTGGCTTGGGGAACTCATTTCCGAGCAAGGAATAGGTAACGGTGTCTCTTTTCTTATTTTTGCGGGTATTGTCGGGCGTTTGCCTGTTGCATTTTCCCAAACAGCATCAACTGCAAATACCCAAAACACTTTAAATTTGCTTACATTTGTCGGACTTGGCCTTGTAGTTATTGGTGCAATTGTTCTTATTAACGAGGCAACGCGGCAAATTCCTGTTTTTTATGCAAAAAGGGTAAAGGGTAATAAGATGTATGGAGGTCAATCAACCCATTTGCCGCTCAGACTAAATCAGGCCGGAGTTATTCCAATTATTTTCGCAGTATCTCTTGTTCTGCTCCCAAACCTTCTGGCAAATTTTTTTACGGCATCTAAAAATGTTTTTCTTCACAATGTTTCTTTATGGTTAACAACGGTATTTAATCCAAATGGAATCTATTACAATCTTATTTATTTTGTTCTTGTAGTCGGATTTACGTATTTTTATACTGCAGTTATTTTTAATCCGAAAAAAATTGCGGAAGAAGTTCAGAAATACGGAGGGTTTGTTCCCGGTATAAGACCCGGTACTCCGACAAGTAATTACTTAAATTATGTTTTGACGAGAATTACTTTAGTAGGCGCTATCTTTTTGGGTATTATTGCGATTTTTCCCTCAATTGCTAAAGAAATTACAGGGATTCAAACTCTTCTTTTAGGAGGAACAGGAATTCTTATCGTTGTGAGCGTTATTTTGGAATCCGTAAAATCGGTAGAAGCACAGCTTGTCATGAGGAATTACGAAAGTTTTGCAAAATAATTCTATGAAACTTATTTTAATCGGAATTCAAGGCGCAGGTAAATCAACGCAAGGTAATTTACTCTCTAAAGAACTGGATGTTCCTTATTTATCAACAGGCCACATTTTTAGAATGATTAGTTTGGAAAAAACACCAGCCGGCCGTTACATTAAGGAAACAATGAATGCCGGGTATTTAATCCCTGATGAAAAGACTTTGGAAATTGTCACGGAATACTTAGGAAGGCCGGAGTATCAAAAAGGTTATATTCTTGACGGTTTTCCCCGTACAACAGGTCAGGCGGAAGCATTTAAAAACGGCATTAATAAAGTTGTGTATTTAAAAGTGTCGGATAAGGAAGCATTATGGAGATTGTCTGGGCGGGCAAGTGAAAACAGGGCAGACGATACGCTGACTGCGATTCGCAAAAGAATAGAACTTTTCCATAGATTTACAGAACCAGTTATCGAATATTACCGTCAGAAAGGGACTCTGTTGGAAGTAGATGGAGAAAAAAGCATAGAAGAAATTTTTGAGAGCATCATGAAACAATTACCCAAAAATCATGCCTAAACCCACATCTTCAAATTCATCTATAGTTTTAGCGTTTGTAGGTATGCCGGGAAGTGGAAAGAGTGAGGCGGTACGGTTTTTAAATCAAAAATCATTTAAATCCGTACGCTTTGGAGAGATAACGGAGAAAAAACTTTTAGAGAAAAACTTGCCCGATACACCGGAAAACGAACAACAAATACGTGAGCTGTTAAGAAAAGAATTGGGAATGGATGCTTATGCAAAAGAAAACGAACAGAAGATAAAAGATTTGGTTAGCTCAAATCAGCTTGTTGTTATTGATGGTTTATACTCTTGGGAAGAGTACAGATATTTAAAAGTACATTTTCCACAATTGCTTCTGGTTCATGTTTACGCTGAAGCAACAATTAGGTATGGACGCTTAGTTAACAGGCCTGTCAGGCCTTTTTCTTTAGAAAAAGCAAAAATTAGGGATATCGCAGAAATTGAAAACCTTAACAAAGGCGGACCGATTGCGATCGCAGATTTTCTGGTCGTAAATAACACAACGGTTGGCGATTTATACAACCAGATAGATATGCTTTTAAAAAGGCTGGGAATAAATAAGGAGGAGAGCGTATGATACCTATTAAAAAGCCAAACGAAATAGCAATAATGGAAAAAGCAGGCAAAATTCTGGCTGAAGTTCTGGAAGAAGTTTTAAGGCACGCAAAACCGGGAGTAAAAGAAATAGAGCTGGACAGATTAGCTGAAGAATTAACTTTGAAAAAAGGTGGAGAGCCAGGTTTTAAAAAAGTTCCGGGCTATCACCATTCAATATGTGTTGCAACAAACGATGTGGTTGTCCACGGAATTCCCGGAAATTACTCTCTTAAAGAAGGCGATATTATAGGAATTGACTATGGAGTTTATCTGGATGGATTTCATACAGATATGGCAGAGACAATAAGGATCGGGGGTAAAGAGCCGGGGGTAAAGGGGGAAGAAGATGAGACCGACAAATTTCTAAGAATTGGGAAAGAAGCACTATATGAGGGTATAGCCCAGGTAAAACCCGGAAATCACATTGGGCATATTTCCAAGGCAATTCAAGAAAAAGTGGAAAAAGAAGGAGGATATTCCGTAACCAGAAGCCTTATTGGTCATGGAGTGGGAAAGGATCTTCACGAAGAGCCAGAAGTCCCCGGCTATCTTGAAGGAGAAATAAATGAAACTCCTCTTCTTGTGCCTGGGATGACAATTGCTGTCGAGGTAATATACATTATGGGAAAGCCGGAAGTTATGTATTCAGGCACAGATGACTGGACTATAAAAAGTGCAGACGGTACCCTTGGAGGGCTTTTCGAAAGAACTGTTTTAGTCACAGATACCGGGCATAGAATACTTACGCAGAAATAATTGCTCTTTGCGAGAGTATTTGATATAATTATTGCTCAGACAAGGCTTAAAGATGGTGCATCAAGGTTCAACCGAATACCAGGGAATAGTACTAGAGTCTCTTCCCAACACAATGTTTAGAGTACAACTGCCGGACGAATCGGTTGTGCTTTGTACGTTATCGGGAAAAATGCGTATTAACTTTGTGAAGATTTTACCCGGAGACAGAGTAAGAGTTGAAATGACGCCATACGATAAGACAAGAGGCAGAATAACATACAGATTATAAATATGAAAGTACAAGCAAGCGTAAAACCAAGATGTGCAAAATGTAAGCTAATAAAGCGTAAAGGCGTACTTCGTGTTGTGTGTGAAAATCCACGACACAAGCAGCGTCAAGGTTAATTATGAGAATTTCAGGCATAAACATTCCAGACGAAAAACGGGTAGATATATCACTAACATATCTTTATGGAATTGGCAGAAGTAATGTTGTTAAGGTTTTGGAAAAAGCAAAAATCGAATCCTCAAAAAGGGTAAAAGATTTAACGGAAGACGAGCAAAAAAGAATTCTTGACATAATTTCTACATATAAAGTAGAAGGAGATTTAAGGGCAGAGGTAGTTTCAAATATAAAGCGTCTTCGTGATAACGGCAGTTACAGAGGACTGCGTCACAACAGAAACTTGCCGGTACGTGGTCAAAGAACAAGATCAAATGCCAGAACTAAAAGAGGCAAGAGAGTAACAATTGGGGCAATCAAAAAAGAAGTAGCGGCAAAAATGGGCATAACTACTGATACAAAAACTGCCGCACCGGCTCAGGCGGCAAAAAAATAATTTAAGTAAAGAATAAGAAGATAAAAATATATGGCAAAAAAAGAAACAAAAAAAGCACAAGAAGTTAAGGTAAGCCCTAAAAAATCAGGGACTATTAAAAAGAAAAAAGGTGGAGTTGTCGCGACACAAAGAGGAAAACTTTATATTTCTGCAACATTTAATAATACACTTGTAACAATAACCAACGATAAAGGCGAAACAGTTACATGGAGTTCAAGTGGCTCAAGAGGATTTAAAGGTACAAGAAAATCAACTCCATATGCTGCAGGCCTTGCTGTTGAGGATGCGGCAAAAAGAGCATTTGAAAAAGGGATAAAGTCAGTCGATGTTTTTGTAAAAGGACCAGGATCAGGCCGTGATTCGGGTCTTCGCGCAATTAAAACAGCCGGACTTTCAATTCTTTCCATCGCAGATATTACGCCAATTCCACATAACGGACCAAGGGCGAAAAAGAAAAGAAGAGTATAAAATATATGGCACGATATACAGGACCAAAACATAAATTAGCAAGAAGAGAAGGAGTTAATGTTATAGATAAAACATCTGCGTCTTTGCAAAGACGTTTAACACTTACTCCTGGTGTTCATGGTGCAAAAAGGAAAAGAAAACCATCGGAATTTGGAATTCAGCTTAGGGAAAAACAAAAAGCTAAAGCAATGTATGGTGTTTTGGAAAAACAGTTTAAAAATCTTGTACAAAAACTCCAAAAACAAAAAGGAGAAACAGGAGAACTTTTAATCCAACTTTTGGAAACACGCCTTGATAACTTAGTCTATAGGTTGGGTTTTGCAAAAACCCGGTTTATGTCCAGACAACTGGTATCTCATGGACATATAATCCTTAACGGTAAAAAAATGACAATTCCTTCCCATCAGGTAAAAGAAGGTGATGTTATAGCACTTGGTACAAAAATGCAAAAAAATATACAAGTTTTAAAACTTATGGAAGAAGAAAAGGTTACATTGCCTTTTTTGGAAAAAAAGGGGACAGTCGGTAAACTTGCCCGTATGCCAAAAAGGGACGATATTGAGGTTCCTTTCAGCACTCAATTGATTGTTGAATACTACTCGAGATAATGATATAATAACACTTATGATTGATCCTATATTTTCAGTTAAAGAGCTTAAAAATACAGACGACTACGCACAATTTGCAATAGGACCTTTAGAACCTGGATATGGTTATACTCTAGGTCATGCAATGCGAAGAATTCTCCTTACATCTATTCCAGGGGCCGCAATAACTTCAGTCAAAATAAACGGCGTTAAACACAGATTTTCCCAACTCCCAGGACTTAAAGAAAATATTGTAGATTTCCTCCTTAATTTAAAAGGCTTATCAGTTAAACTGACAGGATCTAAAAAAACAGCAACACTTAAAATTTCTGTTAAGGGACCAAAAGAAATAACAGGCAAAGATGTCGAAGAGACGGATGGAGTGGAAGTGATGAATAAAGACCATTATCTGGGTTACATTTCAGATAAAAAGCTTGAAATGGAAATGACAGTAGAAGAAGGTTATGGGTATTCTTTATCAGAAGAAAGAGATATTAAAGAGTTGGGGGTTATTCCAACAGATGCAATTTTTACTCCGATCCAAAGAGTAAATTATGCAGTTAGGGCAACCAGGGTTGGAAGAAGAACAAATCTTGACGAGTTAATATTAGACGTTTGGACAAACGGATCAATTTCTCCAAAAGAAGCAGTTGATGAAACAGCAAAAATTCTCTCAACATATTTTATGCAAATTTACCAACCAAAAGCAGAAGCAACAGCTGATGGAGTTGCAATCTCACCAAGTGTATCTGATGATCTTCTTAAGTTAACAATTGATGAATTGGATTTACCAACAAGAATTTATAACAGCTTGAGAAACGGTGGAATAGAAACAGTTGGGCAACTTCTTGGTACACAAAGAAAAGATCTGGTTTCTATGAGAAATATGGGAGCAAAATCGATAAGTGTTATAGAAGATAAACTTCGAGAAAAAGGGATTTCGTTAACAGTGTAAATAAGGGGAAAGGGTAAAGCGTCAAGGGAAAAGCTTCTTTTTTACCCTTCAACCTTCCCGCTTACCCCTCAATTTTATGAGAAAGCATATTTTCGGAAGACAATTACAAAGAGACACAAATGAAAGAAAGGCTTTATTTAAAAGTCTTATGGGAGCGCTCATTATAAATGAGAGTATTAAAACAACGGAAGCTAAAGCAAAAGCGGTAAGAGGATATGTTGAAAAAATGGTAACAAAAGCCAGAAAGAATGCAGACGAAACTACAAGAATGTTGCAAGGGCAGTATACAGAACCTGTCCTTAAAAAATTTATAGAAGATGTAACCCCAAGATTTGCCAAAAGACCGGGTGGTTATACAAGAATTATAAAATTGGGAAACCGTCTTCGTGATAATGCAAGAATGGTAATTTTGGAATGGGTTGAAAAACCCGTTAAGGTGGATATTATTAATCCGGAAAATAAGAAAAACGTAAAATCAGAAAAAGCAGAAGCAACAGTTAAAATTAAAAATGAAAAAAAGTCGAAAGAAAAACAACCGAAAAAAGAAGATAAGAAAACAAAAGCCGCATCCGGCAAGCCAAGCAAGAAAAAATCTGAAAAGAAAAAATAAATATGGATAAAAAAACAGCTCCAACAAAACAAAAAGATATAAAAAGAGAATGGCATTTAATTGATGCAAAAGAAAAGATTTTGGGAAGAATTTCCAGTGACATCGCAAAAATTCTTATGGGAAAATCAAAAGCATATTTTGTAAGAAATCTTGATTGCGGTGATTATGTGGTTGTTATTAATGCAAAAGATGTTTCATTAACAGGTAAAAAGCCAAAAGAAAAAATGTACTACAGACATTCTGGTTATCCGGGAGGATTTAGAGGAGAGGCTTTTCAGGATCTTATTAAAAGAAAGCCGGAAGATGTTATAATCCATGCGGTAAAAGGTATGCTTCCGCAAAATAAATTAAGAGCAAGTATGCTTAAAAGACTTTACGTTTTTAGCACGGAAGAACATAAATATCAAGATAAGTTTGTAACAAAATAATATGGTTGAAGAAGTTAAAAAAAGACAAATAAAAAGGGATTATGTTTATGCTATCGGAAGAAATAAAGAAGCTGTTGCCAGGGTTAGGGTTTATTCCCATATTAAAGAAGGAACTTTGTGGGGAGAAACAGTTGTTAGTAAAGAACAAATTTTAGTAAACGGAAAAGCAATTGAAAATTATTTTTCCGGACCAATTTCAAAGGCAATGTACATGAAGCCATTTGAAGTTACAGATACAGTTGGTAAATTTGGCGTAACGGTAAAAGTTGAAGGCGGAGGAAGAAACGGACAACTTGATGCAATGATTCAAGGAGTTGCCAGGGCATTATCTTTAGTTAACTCTCCAAAGTTCAGGTCTTCTTTAAAGCAAAGCGGGTTTCTAACAAGAGACGCAAGGGTTAGGCAAAGAAGAAAGGTCGGCACCGGTGGCAAAGCGAGGCGAAAAAAGCAATCACCAAAGAGATAATCTATTTATCTTCAAATTCTTCAATTCATTAAATTAAATTTCACCCTTGATTTTAAGATGATAAATGCTATAATTCAGCAATGGCGGTTAAAAGAAAAAAGGCAGAAAATAAAAAAACTATTTCTTCCTCCTCGCGGATAAAAAACTCAAGAGAAAATTCAGCGCGTGCCGCGGTAAAAAGTACAAAGAAAAATTCCAGTAAACTTGAAAAAGCAAAAGTTTCTCCTCAATCTCCGAAGGAGAAGGAGAAAGAATTCGACAAACCAATAATTACCCAAATTCCCTCATTTGCTAAAGATATAAAAAACCCAAGAATATTTATTCCAATAGTTCTAGTTATTGTAGCCGTTCTGTTGTTTGTGTTCAGGGGTTTGTTTATTGCGGCAATTGTTAACGGTCAGCCAATTACGAGAATTGGTCTTGATAATTCTCTTGAGCAAAAATACGGAAAAGAAGAATTATCTTCCATGATTACGCAGACACTCATAATGCAGGAGGCCTCAAAGAAAAATGTTACAGTTAGTGATTCCGATGTTAACAGTTCGTTAAAACAAATTTCCGATTCTCTGTCTAAACAAGGACAGACTTTAGACAGTGCTCTTGCCCTTCGCGGCATGACCAAACAGGATTTTGTAGAACAGCTTAAAATCCAGAAAATAGTTGAGAAAATTTTGGGTAATCAAATTGCAGTTTCGGATAAAGAAATTCAGGATTATATATCTAAAAATAAAGACAGTTTGCCAACAGGATTATCAGATGCAGATTTAAAGACTCAAGTAAAACAGCAACTTGAGCAACAAAAACTTTCGGACAAAGCCCAAACATGGATTGCGGGTTTGCAAAAAAGCGCAAAAGTAAATTACCTCGTTAACTTCTAGTTTAGTAGGACTTTCAACTTTTCTATAAGAATTGCGTTAGAAACATAATGAGTTGTATCAAGTCCTGCTTTTTCCGCGGCCTCTATATTTTTAACGGTATCATCTATGAATAGAACATTACGTGGTTCAACTTTTAATTTTTTACAAACAAATAAATAAGAATGTGGGTCTTTTTTACTCAAGTTTAGTTCTTTAGCAGAAAATATATTATCAAAGACAGGATCTATTTTTACCCTGACTTCCGGTCTATTTTGAAGAGTCTCTTTTGTAAAAACGGCTAAATTAATTTTACTCTTTATTGTTTTAAGAAAATCCAATAATTCCTGATTGATAACAAAGTAATCGAAAAATTTATAAGGAATATTTTTGGCATTCAACTCGTTATGAAGTTCATTTAGACCGCCGGAATATAGACTATCTTTAGGGTGAATTAAAACTCTGGAAAAATCAAAAAGAAAAGTGGTTATCATTAAACTTCAAAAACATGTCCTGTTTCGGCTTTTAGAAAATTTATACCTAGTCCTTCAAAAAATTGTTCCAACCTTTCATACATCATAGTTCGTACCTCATCTTTCCAGTGCCAATCATGGATTGGGATAATAACTTTTGGCTTAACTTTTAATGCAGTTTCTACAGCCCAGGTCGTAGATCCCCAAGGCGCCTGGATTGGTAATGCTAAAACTTCCGGAGTTTTATCAAATGTTAAACTGTCACCAACTGTTGCAAATTTATCAAACAAAGTTATCATTACGTTCGCAGCCGGAGTTTTAGCCATCCAGATTTTTTCGTGTGGAACAGGTGTCATTTGTAAATAATCATTACCTTTTGTATTAACAATTATTCCTTCTTTTCCTAATATTTCTTTAACAGATTCGTTACTAAAAAATTCAACTTGTGGAAATTTGGTAATAATGTCTTTTATAAAAGGCAAATGCATGTGGTCCATATGTTCATGGGTTATGCCAACACCATCAAGGTTTTTAACTTGATCTAAATCAAGTGCCTTATCATCATAACTGTAATTCCCCGGGTCAAGAAGAATCGTTTTTCCCATGTTTTCAATAAGTAGGCATGAATGAAGAAATTTTGAGATTTTCATAAAATTAGTATATCATAGATAAAGGAATAGCCTTTAGTTAATCTTAAGTTTAGTTTAAGAAATTAAGATTATGGATAATCTACTTTTAGCAAGAAGGTCAATTTACGGATGGATACCTGATTTGCCGGATAAAAGAGACAAAATGTATCCGCAGCTTACCACTTTTGAGCCGGGTAAACTTCCAACTCGGGTAGATCTTAGGTTAAATGATTCTCCTGTCCAAAATCAAGGCGAGCTGGGTAGTTGCACTGCAAATGCATTGGCGGGAAATTTAGATTTTATTAAAAAACAGCAATTAAAAAAGACATTGGATTTCAGCAGGCTTTTTATTTATTACAACGAACGTGTGATTGAGCATACGGTAAATACAGACAGCGGGGCAATGCT
>JANWKV010000055.1 GCA_025451195.1 Candidatus Microgenomates bacterium
CCTTTCCCCTCCACCCTTTCCCCTAAATAAAGTGGGGTAGAAGAATATACAAAATAAACCTATTACACTTTTGTTTAATTAAATACTTCTTTATTCCGGGCTTGCAAATCGGCGCTGTTGTCTTCTAAGTCTCATTGTTCTATGCCTATCCCACCATTTGTCATGGGTTTCTCTTTCAAATTTATCACCGTAAGCCTCTCCAACCGTTGCAATATATTCACCGTTTTGTCCCAAACTTTCATCTTCCAAAGGAGCTACTAATTGCCTGCCATTTGTCAAAATCATTCCATCTTGGATAATGCAAATTGTTTCAAACGTACTGGCTTCTTCTTCCAGTCCTAAATCAAGATTTAATAATCTCAACTTTCTTCTGCTTTCTATGTCTTCACCAAATACTCTGTAAAATCTTGCAACCATTTCATTTGTTCCGCCGTCGCCGTTTGCTTTACCGCCGTCAGTTACGAGTAACATGTGCAATGTTTTTTTAATCTGCGGATTTGCCCTATATGCTTTTTCCGTTAGCCTTATTAATTCCTGCTGTGTGTCACTATAAACTCTAGATCTGTTTTCATTTCCGTTTACCAAAGTACTTCTTTCTCTTGCTTTTTCCACCGTAATTTTCCTTCTTCTGCCAATTCCAATGTATTCCAAGGGCTTAAGAGGTCTAAAATGTGGTTCGTGTACTACTGCGTGTGGGTCTGCTAATAATTGATTAAACAAACCATTCCAGTATTCTTCTTGTATACTTCCAACCACTGATTCTTGCCTAAAAGATTCTTTATCAACTGGCAAAATCGAAATTACGTTAATTCTAAGATTTGGCCTTTCTTGTCTTATATTTAAAATTGAGCTATAAGATTCCAAATCTACTCCTCTAGAACCCGAACACAAAGCAACCGTTACTTCTCCATCTTCCCTTGTACCAATCCATTCCCTCATTTTCCCATCAATTGCTTTTTGCTGGGCTTGCCAATTGTCTGGATTGTCAACATATCTTTTGGTTGTTCCGCGAGGATCTGGCATATTCCCAACTACAAGAATTACCTGATCCGACCTATACATCCAGTTTTCGGCTTTTTTCCTAATTCGCCATTCAATTATTCTGTGGTCAGTTCTAAGCTCAGGACTTTTTAGTGGTCTCATAGTTGGGTATTATATCAAAAACTTGTCAAAAACCAAATTATAAGCTCTATTTACGCCAAAATATCCGTATATTCAATTTTATCCTCTCTTGCTGGATTTATTTCATAACCATCTTTAGCTTTAAAATCCAACCCATTAGGCGTATAATTGCTTAAATAGTTAAATATGCAAAAGGAAGCAAGGGCAAGAATTAAAATAAACAAACTCCTAGAAAATTCCGGGTGGAGATTAATTGATGATGAAAATGGTAAAGCAAATGTTTTACTGGAAAGTGGATTAAAAATAGAAGATGTTGGTGAAGATTATGAGAAAATTAAAAAAGGATTTGCAGATTTTCTCCTTCTTGATGGAAATAATTTTCCTATTGCTGTTCTTGAAGCAAAATCAGAAGCTCATTCTCCACTGGATGGTAAAGAGCAAGCCAGACGATACGCATTAAGCTCTAATGTTCGATTTGTTATCCTTTCAAATGGAAATATGCATTATCTTTGGGATATCGAATCGGGTAATCCGGAAGTTATCATTACGTTTCCAACGCTTCAATCTTTTCAACAAAGAAATAATTTTAAGCCGGACACTAAAGCTCTTATCAATGAACAAGTAAATTCGGATTATGTTGTATTAACCCAAAATACAAATTATAAAAAAGACCCTCAATGGATAAACGAAAACGAAAGAGAAAAATTTATTAGCGTCTCAAATCTTTGTTTTCTCAGACCGTATCAAGTTCAAGCAGTCGAATCACTTAAGGAAGGAGTTAAAAATCACAAAACAAGGTTTCTTTTTGAAATGGCAACAGGTACCGGAAAAACTTTGGTTTCTGCGGCAATCATTAAATTATTTCTTAGAACAGGAAATGCCCGGAGAATATTATTCCTTGTTGATAGACTGGAGTTAGAAGATCAGGCAGAAAAAGCATTCAAGCAATATTTAAAAAATGACTATACTGCTGTAATTTTTAAAGAAAATCGTGAAGAATGGAATAAAGCAGAAATAGTTATCAGTACGGTACAAACTCTTTTATCAAACAATAATTATCAATCGATCTTCTCTCCAACAGATTTTGATTTGGTTATTTCGGATGAGGCTCACAGGTCAATCAGTGGTAATAGTCGTGCAGTTTTTGAATACTTCATTGGATATAAATTAGGACTTACAGCAACTCCCAAAGATTATCTTAAGAAATTAAAAAACGAAGATGATCCAAGAGAACTTGAGAGAAGACAACTTTTGGATACCTACAGAACATTTGGTTGTGAAAGCGGAGAGCCAACTTTTAGATATACCCTACTAGATGGGGTTAGGGATAAATATCTCGTTAATCCTACTGTAGTTGATGCCAGGACGGAGATTACAACGCAGTTGTTATCCGACAAAGGATATGCAACTCTTGTCGAAAACGAAGAAGGTGTTCTGGAAGAGCAAATATTTTATCATAAAGATTTTGAAAGAAAATTCTTCTCACAAAAAACAAATGAAATATTTGTCAGTACATTTTTGGAGCATGCATTAAAAGACCCATTAACAGGAGAAGTTGGAAAAACAATTATGTTTTGTGTCAGTCAAAATCATGCAAGTAAAATTACACAACTTCTTAATATTTTTGCCGACAAGCTCTACCCGGGCAAATACAATTCAGACTTTGCTGTTCAAATAACCTCAAAGATTACCGATTCTCAAGGCATGACTGTGAATTTTACAAATAATAATCTTAATGGACACTCAAGATTTTTAGAAGGATACACAACTTCAAAAACTCGTGTCTGTGTAACAGTTGGCATGATGACAACAGGTTACGATTGTCAAGACATACTCAATGTTTGTCTTTTACGGCCTATTTTTTCTCCAACAGATTTTGTTCAAATTAAAGGTCGGGGAACCAGGCTTTACACATTTCGCCACAAAACAAGAGAAGGGAGTTTTGTAGAGGAAGAAGAAAAAAAGAAAAATACATTCAAGCTCTTTGATTTTTTTGCAAACTGCGAATATTTTGAAGAAAAGTTTAATTACGATGAAATTCTTAAACTCCCTCCTACAGGTGGTACAAGCGGTCCCGGCGGAGAAGGTCCGGAAATCGATCCGACAACAATTGCTATCCCGGATCCATTAAAAAATATTATAGAAACTCAAATTGGTCCCCAAGGCATGAAAGTAGACAGAAAGTTATTTGAAAAATTTGAAGACGAAATCAAAAACGACCCGGATCTTACCAAGTCATATAAAGAAGGTGATATGCAAAAGGCACAAGAAATTCTCCAAGAAAAACACCTTAATAAGCCGGAAGAATTTGTAACGCTTGAAAAATTAAGAAGAGCATTGCATTTGGATAGAAGGCTAAAAATAGAAGAGCTATTAGATAAGATTTTTGGGAAAATTACCGGATTTAAATCAAAAGACGAGCTTTTAGAAGAAGAATTTAATAAATTTGTATCAACAGAAAAACCTAAGCCCGAAGAAGTAATGTTGTTAAAACAATTCTTCAAAGCATATCTTTCAGATATAGATATCAGACAAAAAATTGATGAAAAAGATTATCAGAGTTTGGCAACAAATCCAAAACTTAACTTACGAGATTTACGTCAAATTAATGTAAAATGGAGAGAGTACATTCCGGAATATGTTAAGGACTATATTCCGCTAAATGCATTTGTGTAGATAATGAAAAACAACAATGATCAAATCGTTTTATATACTACCGATGACGGAAAAGTTTCATTGGATGTTAAATTTGAAGATGAAACAGCCTGGCTTAATCAATCACAAATGGCAACATTGTTTAATACAACTGTTGCAAACATAAACATTCACTTAAAAAATATTTTTAATGAGGGAGAATTGACAAGAAATGCAGTTATTAAGGATTACTTAATAACTGCCGCAGACGACAAACAATATAATACAATTCATTACAATCTTGATGTTATTATCTCTGTTGGCTACCGTGTAAAATCTGTCCGTGGTACACAATTTCGTATTTGGGCAACTCAAAGACTGCGGGAATATATCATTAAAGGGTTTACGCTTGATGACGAACGACTCAAACAAGGTGGCGGTAGAGCGAGATATTTTGATGAATTACTCCAGCGAATTAGAGATATTCGCAGCAGTGAACGGAATTTTTATCAAAAAGTAACGGATATCTATGCAACAAGTGTTGATTATAGAAAAGACGATCAAATTACCCAAGAATTTTTTGCAACAGTCCAAAATAAAATGCATTATGCTGTTCATGGTCACACTGCAGCAGAAATTATTTCTACACGTGCAGACCACACAAAACCCAATATGGGATTAACAAGCTTTAAAGGTAATTACATTACTTCTCAAGATATAACAAGCGCAAAAAATTATCTTTCAGAAGGTGAATTACAACAACTCAATCTTATTGTTTCTCTCTACCTTGATTTTGCACAGTTGCAAGCAACCAATCAAAGAGTTATGAAAATGACTGATTGGATTGGTAAGCTTGACGAATTTCTCAAATTAAGCGAAAAAGGAATTTTGAAAGATGCCGGAAAAGTAAGCGCGAGAAAAGCACAGGAAAAAGCAGAAGAAGAATTTGAAGCATATAGAAAAGAACAAGAAAAAAATCATATTTCCGATTTTGACAATACAGTTAAAAAATATTTAAAAGAGAAAAAAAAATAATATGCTCAACTCAGATACAAAAAGAAAAATTCAAAATGCCAGGGATATTTTAGTTGGTAAAATACCCGACCCTAAATCGCAAGTAGAGCAAATTACACTTGCTCTTATGTTTAAATTCATGGACGACATGGATAAAGACGCGATTGTATTAGGGGGCAAAGCGAAATTTTTTAGCGGAGATTATGCGGAGTTTTCTTGGTCAAAAATCTTAGACAGCAGGTTAGGTGCGCAAGACCGGCTTAACCTTTATGCGCAAGCACTGGAAAAAATGAATCAAAACCCAAATATTCCGGAGCTTTTCCGCAATATTTTTAAAAATGCTTTTCTCCCATATAGAGATCCGGAAACATTAAGTATGTTTCTTAAACAAATAAATGAATTTGAGTATACGCATAGCGAGCAGTTAGGAGACGCTTTTGAATTTTTGCTATCTGTTATGGCAAGTCAAGGAGACGCAGGTCAATTTCGCACACCGCGCCATATTATTGATTTTATTGTTGCTGTTGTAGATCCTAACCGGATGCAAAGTGTTCTGGACCCGGCATGTGGGACAGCCGGGTTTTTAATCTCCGCATACAAACATATTCTGGAAAAAAATAAAGACAGAGGTTTAACGCCCGACGAAAAAGGATTTATGGCAAAGAACTTTGTGGGTTATGATATCTCCCCGGACATGGTGCGACTTTCTTTGGTAAATATGTACCTGCATGGTTTTGCAAATCCTCAAATTTATGAATACGATTCTTTAACAAGCACAACCCATTGGGAAGATAAATATGATGTTATTTTGGCCAACCCTCCTTTTATGACGCCAAAAGGCGGCATAAAGCCGCACAATAGATTTAGTATCCAAGCAAATAGATCGGAAGTTTTGTTTGTAGATTATATCCTCGAACACCTTACTATTAATGGAAAAGCAGGTATTATTGTGCCGGAGGGAATTATTTTCCAGTCTGCGAATGCGTATACAAAATTACGAAAAAAATTAATTGAAGACGGTTTATTCTGTGTTGTTTCTCTACCCGCGGGTGTTTTTCAGCCATATTCCGGAGTAAAGACAAGTATTTTATTTTTTGACAATCAAGTTGCAAAACTAACAAAAAATTTGTTGTTTGTAAAAATAACAAACGATGGGTTTGATTTGGGCGCACTATGAAGAGAAATTAAAACAAACGATTTACCCCAAGCCCTGGAACAAATTAAAAAATATAAAGAATTTGTATTAACTGGCAATACGCAAAACGACCTTTTCTTAAAAAGAATTAAAGAAGATGAAAAAAC
>JANWKV010000056.1 GCA_025451195.1 Candidatus Microgenomates bacterium
AAAAAAAAGAATGGATAATGCAGGCTGGCAGAAATATTCTCTTGAAACTTTTGCCGGTTTTAGATACACTAATGCTTGCACAAAAGCACATAGAAGATAAAGGAATTGCAATAAGTATTGATCAATTCTTAAATGTGTTGCAAGAAGAAGGCGTAACCAGGATTAAAACTATCGGAGAAAAGTTTGATCCGAATTTAATGGAAGCAATCGGCACAATGACAGGAAAAGAAGGGCAAGTAATCGAAGAAACAAGGGCGGGGTTTAGCTTGTACGATAGCGTTTTAAGATCTGCGCAGGTAATAGTTGGAAAATAATTTTAAATTTGAAATTTTAAATTTAAAGTCAATTTTTAAAATTTAAATATTAAACATTGAGATTTGATTAAAAATTTTAAACTTAAAATTAAAAATTAAACAAATATGGGAAAAATAATTGGAATTGACTTAGGAACAACAAATTCATGCGTTGCCGTAATGGAGGGAGGATCACCAAAGGTAATCCACTCTGCTGAAGGACGGAATGTTATCCCTTCTGTTGTTGACCCTGTTACTCATGTTGTTGGAGATGTTGCCAAGCGCCAGTTGGTCCTAAAGCCAAAAGAAACAATTTATTCCGTAAAAAGACTGATGGGCCGAAAGTTTAATGACCCGTCTGTCCAATACGACCTAAAATGGCTTCCCTATACAGTAAAATCGGGTAGGGATGGTATGGCTGTTGTAGAAGTTGCAGGCAAAACTTATACGCCGCAAGAAGTATCTGCCATGATTCTGCAAAAAATTAAAGCAGACGCGGAGGCTTATCTAGGTGGTAAGGTAACACAAGCTGTTATTACGGTGCCTGCATATTTTGACGATTCACAACGTCAGGCAACAAAACAAGCAGGAGAAATTGCCGGGCTCGAAGTTTTGCGCATTATCAACGAACCAACCGCGGCAGCTCTTGCGTATGGTTTGGATAAGAAAAACGCACACACAATCGCTGTTTATGATTTGGGAGGCGGAACATTTGATATTTCAATTCTGGAACTTGGTGAAGGAGTATACGAAGTAAAATCAACAAACGGAGACACACATTTGGGCGGAGATGACTTTGACCAGAAAATTGTTAATTATCTTGCAGATGAGTTTAAAAAAGAAAACAACATAGATTTAAGAAAAGACCCTCAAGCTCTTCAAAGACTTCGAGAATCCGCGGAAAAAGCAAAGATAGAGCTGTCCAGTTCACAAGAAGCACAAATTAACCAGCCTTTTATTACGCAAGGCCCAAATGGACCATTACATTTAACAATGACTTTAACAAGAAGTAAGCTTGAGCAAATTGTAGATGAGCTTATCCAAAAATCTCTAAAACCTGTTGAGCAGGCGTTAAAAGATGCGGGAGTAAAAACATCCGACATTGATGAAATTGTAATGGTAGGAGGCATGACCCGTATGCCAAAAGTATTTGAAACGGTTTCCAAATTCTTTGGTAAAGAACCCAACAAATCGGTAAATCCGGATGAGGTTGTAGCGGTTGGCGCGGCTGTTCAGGGCGGAGTTTTGGGTGGAGAGGTAAACGATGTATTACTTTTAGATGTTACTCCGCTCACTTTAGGGATTGAAACACTCGGTGGAGTGTCAACGCCTCTTATTACCAGAAATACAACAATTCCAAGCAGTAAGTCACAGGTTTTCTCAACCGCGGCAGATAATCAAACACAGGTGGAAATAAATGTATTGCAAGGGGAAAGGCCAATGGCAACAGACAATAAATCATTGGGGAGGTTCATATTAGACGGTATTCCTCCTGCCCCCCGTGGTGTTCCACAAGTTGAAGTTACATTTGACATAGACGCATCGGGAATTTTGTCTGTAAAAGCAAAAGATAAAGCAACAGGCAAAGAACAATCTATAAAAATTACAGGGTCAACAGGTCTTTCCAAAGAAGAAATAGAAAAAATGACCAAAGAGGCGGAAATGCACGCAAAAGAAGATTCAGAGAAAAAAGATAAAATTGAAGCACGAAACCAGGCAGATTCCCTTATATTTACATCGGAAAAAGCAATTAAAGACGCGGGAGATAAATTAAATGCGGATTTAAAAAAGGAAGTTGAGGATAAAATAAAATCCCTTAAAGATATTTTAGAAACAGGCAGCAAGGAAGATGTAGAAACAAAAACAAAAGATCTTTCCGAATCACTCCAGAAAATTGGATCTCAAGCTTATCAAGCCCAATCGGATGCCAGCAGAATGAATAATCAACCCGAGGTTGAAGAAAAGGAAGAAGAAGGTTCTGCTGAGAAAAATTCGGAGAATAAGAATGGGAAAAAAGACGGAAAAGAAGATGTCCAAGAAGGCGAAGTGGTTGAGTAAAGAATAAGATTAAGGATTAAAGGTTAAAAGCGCATTGAGCGCTTTTTTAGTATAATCCAACTGTTATGGCACAAGATTTTTACGAAATTTTAGGAGTTACAAAATCGGCATCTCCCGAAGAAATTAAAAAAGCTTACAGAAAGCTTGCTTTGCAGTACCATCCTGACCGCAATAAAGGAAAAGATGCATCGGAAAAATTTAAAGAGGTTACAAAAGCATACGAAGTATTATCAGATTCCCAAAAGCGCCAGACATATGACCAATTTGGTGCTCAGGCTTTTGAGCAGGGTGGTCCAACCGGCCAGGGACCCTTCGGCGGGACTCAGGGTGGACCATTCGGCGGCTTTGGCGGAGGGCAAGGCGGCCAGTACGGTCCGTTTTCATATACATATTCAACAAGCGGGGGTGAAGGAGGGTTTGATTTTGGGGGTTTTTCCGATCCGTTTGATATTTTTGAGCAATTTTTTGGCGGCGGCTTTGGGCAACAGAGACAAAGGCGTCAGGTGTATTCACTAACTATCACATTTGACGAAGCGGTTCACGGAACCGAAAAAAAGGTAACAATAGATGGAAGGGTTCAAGCTATTAAAATTCCCTCAGGAGTAGATAACGGCTCGAGAATCCGCTTTGGCGATTATGACATATTGGTTCAGGTAAGCCCCAGTGATAAATTTACAAGGCAGGGTTATGATATTGTTTCGGAGCAGGAATTATCTTTTGCTCAGGCGGCACTTGGAACAGAGATGGAAGTTGAAACAGTTGACGGTAATGTAAAAGTAAGAATTCCCTCAGGTACCCAGCCAAACGCAGTAATAAGACTCAGAGAAAAAGGGGTTAAAAATGTTCGCAACAGCGGTAAAGGTGACCATTACGTAAAAATAAAAATTGTTGTCCCAAAACATTTAACAAGCCATCAAAAAGAACTCCTAAAAGAGTTTGATCAAGATAAGAAAAAGGGTTGGTTCTAGATTATTTTTAGTTTCCCCTATGCTACAATAAAATTGTCTATGGGCAAGCTGCCTTTACTTATTTTTGATGCTTTCTTTTTTTGGTTTTTTGAAGCGCCAAAAGGTTTGGCTCTTTACTTTTTTTCTTTCAATAACGCACTCCTTAAACTATTTTCTTTTAGGCTTTTACTTAGTACTTACTTTAAGCCCTGGAAAAATGAATACCGCAAAGGATTGGTTGGATTTTCAATTGGCATGGGAATGTTTATAAAAACATGGATTATTCTTTTTGACATTGTTCTTCTTTTGCTTTTCACAGTTCTTGAAATTTTGGCAATCCTAGCATTTATTCTTTGGCCTTTTGCAACTGTTGTATTGTTTTTTTATAAAATATGAATTTATTCCGTTACGCATTTTTATATCATTTATACAAGCATCCGCTTTCGACAGTAATTAGAATTATCTTCTTTTTACTGATTGTTGTGGTTTCCTTATTAAGTTTTTACCTCGGAGTTTTTCCAAAAATAACTCTTGTTCTTCTTTCTCTTTTTTTAATGCTTGAAACTTTCTATCACTATAAAGTTATGAAAAGTACGCCAAGTATCCCGGTTTCTAAAAATAAAGCAGAGGATGTTTATGACAGCTGCACGCTCGCCACATTGGATAATTTTTACTTTACAACTTCAACAAAACAAGTGATAAAAAATCTGCTTGCCAAGAAAAACGTTCAATTTATACTCCGCAAAGCAAATATAACGCCTCAGGAAGTTCCGATTATCGAAGTACAGAAAAGAGATATTGCCGGAAAAGCTTACGAAATTGTAAAAGAAATGGAAGCAAAATTTGTAACGAGCATGGATATTTTTGTTGCATATCTTGTTTTAACCGAACCGCAAACGCATCTTCTTTTCAATAAACACCTGCGGGAAGAAGATATTTATTATATTCTTTACTGGGCAAGAGTTGATAATCCGGAAGAAGAAAGCCCACCTGCTACAAGAGTCCACTTTTTTGGTGAAGGGATCGGTGAGGGACTTACAACCGGTTGGACTTTGGAAACAAAGAAATACACAACAGATATTACATATAAGGTTTTAAACGAAAAACCCCGGCTTGTAGGAAGAAAACAGGAATTTAGGGTAATGGTAGAGTCTTTAGACAGGCAGACAAAAAACAACGTGCTTTTAATAGGTGAGACGGGGTCTGGTAAGACGTCTTTAGTTGATGCCCTGGCACTTAACAGTTTCTTGGGCCTTCTTGGTGGAAAACTTTATCATAAGAGAGTGTATCAACTGGAGGTTGGTCCTTTGGTTGCCGGTACCCACGCAGTTGGAGATTTGGAAGAGCGTTTACAGGCAGTTTTGGAAGAACTTTCACATGCAGGCAATATTATCCTTTTTATTCCGGATTTGGAAAACATTGTAGGGGCGGGTACGTTTCATTTAGATTTGTCCGGTGCATTAATGCCGACTCTTCGTGATTCAAAATTGCCAATAATAGGGACAGTTACGCCCGGTGAATATAAAGCCTATGTTGAGCCGATATCCACTTTTGCAGATCAGTTTGAACAGGTTAAAGTTTTGGAGCCGAATAGGGATGAAGCTATCCAAATGCTTTTGGAAAAAGCAAACGAGACGGAAGATAAATTTAAAATTACAGTAACCTACAAAGCGGTAATTGCGGTTGTTGATTTGGCAAAAAGGTTTATACAAAACAAAGTTCTGCCTGGGAGCGCGATGTCTCTTTTAACATCCGCGGTTAGCGCGGTCCAGGCAAAAGGAAAACATGTTCTGGACGAATCGGATGTTACCGCAAAAATAGAAGAACAAACACATGTTGCAATATCGACTCCGGGAGGGCAGGAGAAAGATTTGCTTTTGCATTTGGAAGAAAAATTACACGAGCGGGTAATTGGTCAGGACGAGGCAGTTAATGCCGTAGCAACAGCTATAAGAAGAGTCCGCTCCGGAATTGCAAGCCAAACAAGACCGATTTCATTTCTCTTTTTAGGTCCAACAGGTGTTGGTAAAACAGAAACAGCCAAAGCCTTAGCACAGGTTTATTTTGGAGGAGAAGATAAAACAATAAGACTTGATATGAGCGAATACACGGGATTTGGTTCGCTTAACAGGCTTTTAGGAGCCTCAGCCGGAGAAGGAATAGAAAAAGGAGAACTAACGGAAAAAGTTTACGAAAACCCTTTTTCCCTTATTCTTCTTGACGAGTTTGAAAAAGCAAACACCGAAGTATTGGATTTATTCCTCCAAGTCTTGGAAGACGGAAGGCTAACAGATAACCATGGAAAACTTGTCAGCTTTGCTAATACTATTATAATAGCAACCTCAAACGCCGGAGCTTTATATATTCAAGACAAAATAAACTCAGGGGTTGTAGTTGACAGTGCTTTTCAGCAAGGTTTACTTGCCGATTTGGAACAGGAACATATTTTTAAGCCAGAGCTTATAAACCGTTTTGACGGAGTAATAGTGTTTAAACCTTTGTCCGGAGAAGACACGCAAAAGATTGTCAAATTATTTTTAAACTCAGTTGTCAAAAAATTAAAAGAGCAGGATATTACAATTGCATTTGACCAATCGGTTATTACAGAGGTTTCAAAACAGGGTTTTGATTCCCAATTTGGCGCAAGGCCACTCAGACGCTTTATTCAAGATAAAATAGAAGACCCGATATCCAAAGAAATGCTGGAAGGAAAGGTTGAAAGAGGGACATCAATAATTGCATCCGTTGATCAAAACGGAGATGTTGTATTTGCAAATAACTAACACATACCGTTATAGCGGTTGATTATTTACTATAGTGTTATAAATTGAATTTGTTAGAGAATTTGGTGATATATCTTCAACCCTTTTTATATCTATAAGAGCCTGGGTTTTTTCATTCTCCTTATATTCACAAACAGCCTTTATAAGAAGCAAATCACTATTCTGGGGAAATTTGGTCAGGCCTTTTCCAGCAACAATTTTTGCATCATTTGTTTCCCCTTCTCTTTCCAGCAATAATCTTGCGTAGTTATAATAAACAGCGCCGTCCTGGTCAAAGCTTAAGCCCTTGTTGTATATTTGATCTGCTTTTTCAAAATTTCCTGTTAATTCGTATGCAATTCCCAAATTTACATATAAAATAGGCTCTTCGGGATTTCTCCTGAGTAAGTTTTCCAGATGATTTTGTGCATCATTGTATTTACCTGTATTTATAAGGTTAACTGCAAGTAAATTCTCCATTCTGTCATTTGTTTCAAACTTTAAATCGTGGCTGTAAAGAGAAATGCCGCTATTCCAATCAGAATTTCTAATAATAGTGAACATGGAAAGAAAAACAATAAGAATTACCCTAAATAAGGCTGTAAAACCATAAATGTTTTTATTTTTAAGTTTAATATTTTGAAAAATAATTCCAATCAGTCCAATCAAACCAACACATCCAAAATAAAAATAGTGATACGCAACCGTCATATCAAGGGGCAGAAATTGCAAATGTATTCCAATACCAACCAAAAGCCAAACAGCAAAAAATATATAAACAACCCTGTCTTTTTTGCTTATTTTCCAAATCCAAACGCCAAATACAAATATTGCCGTAAAAAACAAAAGGTCAAATAAAAGCGGAAAGTAAAAATTACCATTTGCTGCGGGCACCATCCATTCCTGGAAGGTAAATAGGTTAACCGGATAGAAAAATGATTTAATGTAAAACCAAAATATTGCAGGCATCGTAAAAATGCGCTGTAAAAGTGTGGCTGTCATTATTGGTACATCGGGTAGTTTTCCAACCGAAAGCGGCATTCTTGCAACGATAAATCTTAAATAAAAATAAAAAAACAGAGGCAAAAGGGCAATAATTGACGTTTTAATCAAGAATTTTTTACCTCTTAAAAAAAGCAATGAATACGCAAAAATAATCGCTAAAAATACAATCCCGGTTTCTTTTGCTAAAAGAGATAACAGCAGTAAAACCCCAACGCCAATTAGTTTTTTATAAGTTTTTGCATTTATAAAAAGAAGAAGAGCAGACATTCCGAAAAGAAAATACAAAGGGTCGTCAAGTGCAGAAATATAATCTACGGCCTCAGTGTTAATTGGATGAATAAGGAAAAAAAGCGAAAGAAAAAAAGCCAATTTTTCCTTAAAAAATTTTTTAAACAACACAAAAATAAGAATTGTGTTAAAAATATGAATAGACAGCTGGATAAAATGATATAGAAAAGTCTGATTTCCGGACAAAGAATAAATGAAAGTAAAAATAGAAAACCCAAGAGGCCGGTAATAAGATCCGGCAGCAGAAAGCCCATTTTGGTAAGCAACAGAATTTCCCAGAAAAAAACTTGACAGGTTACTTAAAGAATGTATTAGAGAATTGTTTTGTATAAACGCCAAATCGTCCCAAATAAAAGAGCCGAAAAGGCTGTTAAAATATACTAAAAACCCGACACCCAGAAGCAATAAATAGAATTTATATTTCTTCAGAAATGCAAACTCTTCCTGAGCCATATCACCTTAAAGATAGCAAAAATATGCTAAAGAGAACAAGGTTTGAATAATAACTATGCGTTGAAGCAAAAGCCACTTTCTGATATACTTACATTCACTATGCCGGCAGTACAAAGAAGTGAATTTTATTTAGCATTAAATCAGGTTGCGACAGAGCGCGGGGTCGATGTTTCTGTTGTTTTGGACAGCGTCAAAAACGCAATTTTGGCAGCTTTCAGAAAAGACCATCCGGAAGTTGTAATAGAAGAATATACTGTTACTCTTAATCCAAATACAGGGGAAGCTAAGGTAATCCATGGGGAAGAGGATGTTACACCCCCCGGATTTGGCCGGATAGCCGCGCAAACTGCAAAACAGGTAATACTCCAAAAAGTTAGGGAAGAAGAAAAAACAGCAATCCTTAATGATTACAGGCTTAGAATTGGTACGGTTATGAGCGGAATGGTTTTAAGATTTGCAGGCCCAAACATAATTATTGACCTTGGAAAAACAGAGGCATTAATGCCTATATCCGAACAAATCCAAAATGAAAAATACCATGTAAATCAACGTCTTTCAGTTTACCTTGTAGAAATCAGAGAAGGAATGCGGGGACAGGAACTGATTGTTTCCAGAGCAAGTAACGGGCTGCTGGAAGGGTTGTTTAGAAGAGAAGTTCCGGAAATTGCACAGGGTAGTGTTGTCATAAAAGCAATCGCAAGAGAACCGGGAGTGAGATCTAAAATTGCGGTTGCCGCGACACAATCCGGAATTGACCCGGTTGGCAGCTGTGTTGGACAAAAAGGGGTTAGGGTACAGGCTGTTATTCAAGAATTTGCAGGCATTGAAAAGATAGACGTTGTTTCATACCAGGATGACCCAAGCTCTTATATTGCACTTGCACTGTCCCCTGCAAAAGATTTAACAGTTAAGCTAAACGAAGAAGAAAAAGTTGCGGAAGTTGCAGTTGCAAAAGAAGAACTTTCGTCCGCGATTGGCAAAGACGGCCAGAATGTAAAACTTGCTTCCCAATTAACAGGATATAAGATAAATATTACTGAGGCAGCTCCAAAAGAAGGCGCAGAGCCTAAAATAACAGAAAAATCAGAAGAAGAAGTAAACGAAAAAAAGGAAGCTAAAGAAGAACCAAAGGTAGTAACCACTCCGGAAGTAAAAGTTGAAGAGAAAAAGGAAGAAGCAGTAGAAGTTAAAGAAAATGAAGAATCCGCAACCGGCCAGACAAAGGAAGAATCTAAGGATCAGTTAAAAGCTGAAGAAGTTAAAATAGAAGAGCCTAAGGAAGAAGTTAGAGCAGAGGCTTTAAAAGAAGAAGTTATAACTGAGGAACCTAAAGAAGAAGCTCAAGTAACTCCGCAAGAAGAAGAGCCACAGGCAGAAGAAACTCCAAAGGTTGAAGTGGAAGAGAAAAAATAAATTTCTAATTTCTAATTCCTAATTAACCTAATCAAGTTCCAATGTATCAATTTCCTAAATATTTTTCCATTGGTGCTTGATTAGATCAATTAGAATAATTAGATTAATTAAGTTAATTTATGAATACTTTTATTCCTCCGGTTGTCTCGGTACTTGGCCATGTTGATCATGGGAAAACAACGCTTTTGGATGCAATTAGAAAATCAAATATTGCTGAGCGTGAACATGGCGGAATTACCCAAAAAATCGGAGCTTCCAGTGTTGAAGTATTGCATGACGGCAATAAACGAAACATTACGTTCATAGACACCCCCGGACACGAAGCATTTTCTAAAATGCGGGGACGAGGCTCACAAGTTGCAGATATCGGGCTTTTAATTGTCTCAAGCGTTGATGGAGTTATGCCACAAACCAAAGAGTCTATTGAGCTTCTTAAAAAAAGTGAGATTCCATATATAGTTGTATTAACAAAATCCGATTCACCTGAAAAAAATCCGGAAAAAGTAAAACAGCAACTTACCCGTGAGAACATAATGCTTGAAGGTTATGGAGGAGATGTGCCGGTTATAGAAGTTTCTGCCAGAAATAATACAAACATAAAAGAACTCCTTGATTTGATCCTTCTTGTTTGGGAAATAAAAAATCAGACCAAGTCCCCAAAAAATTTAGAGAATCAACCTCTTAACGCAATTGTTATTGAATCTAAGCTTGACCCAAAATCCGGTCCCAAAGCAACAGTTGTTATAAAATCCGGTAAATTAAGCGTAAAAGATATTGTTAATGCAGGTGGAATACAAGGGAAAATCCGCTCTTTGTTATTAGATGCCGGTAAAATACTTCAAACCGCGAATATTGGTGATGCGGTAGAGGTTTTGGGCTTTGAGAAAGTTCCACCCGTTGGATCTGTAGTAATAAACGAGAAAGAAGGTGCCGCAAGTGCGGGAGTTTCCGAAATTAAAAAAGAGGCGCAAAGAGAAGATCAAACACTATCTCTTATTTTGATTGCGGATACATTCGGGTCCTTAGAAGCAATTATTCAGTCCCTCCCAAAAGAAGTCCATTTACTTACCCAAAAAACAGGAGACGTTTCTGAGGCAGATATTTTATTTGCCAAATCAACAGGAGCAATTGTTTTGTCGTTCAATATTAGATTAAAACCGGATATTCTTAAATTTGCCCAGACGGAAAAAGTGTTACTCAAAAATTACACAATAATTTATGAAATGCTTGATGAAATAGGCCAAGTAATTGAAGGTAAGGCATTGGCTCTTATGGAACAGATTTTTGGCACCGCAAAAATCCAGGCAACATTCCCATTCGAAAAAAGTACAGTTTTAGGTATTATAGTACTTGATGGAAGAATTGCTAAAGGAGACAAAATCAGAATTATAAGAGGTGAAGATGTTGTGGGGGAAAGCAGTATCGTATCCCTTAGACAGGGAAAGAATGTGATGTCTAAGGCAGAAAAAGGTACAGAGGCAGGCATACTGATAACTCCGCTACTTGACTTTACTATAGGAGATATGATACTATCTCATAGTTAGAATACTATGGATAACGCAACATTCCAGAGAATCAAAGACCTTATCCTCAAGCACCAGGACGTAGCCGTGGTTGTAAAACCAAACCCAAATCTCGATGAAATGGCTGCAGGTTTAGGCTTGTATCTCGTACTCAAGCAAATGGGTAAAAATACGGTTATTGGATGCCCGACAGATCCTGTGGTAGGAGTTTCCAACCTTGTTGGTATTGACCAGGTTGTAAAGCAAATCGGAAGCGGTGAAGGTGGAGACTTAACAGTTTCTTTTCCGTATAAAGAAGGCGAAATTGAAAAGGTGTCTTATACACTGGATGGTGGGTTTTTAAACATTGTTGTTAAGGCCGGAGAAAAAGGTCTTTCTTTCCAAAAACAGGACGTTGATTTTAAAAGATCAGGAGGGAAAGCACCTTCTTTAATTTTTTGTGTAGGCGTACCCCATATTTCGGAGGTTTCTTCTATTTTTACTCCGGTTGCCGGCCAGGAAATTGTAAATATAGACAGCCACATAGAAAATGAGAAATACGGTACAACGGTTGTTGTTGATACAAAATGGTCTTCGGTTTCCGAGCAAATCGCGGATTTTGTAACTCTACTTGAGCCACAAATTGAATTGGACCGCGACACAGCACAAAATTTACTGGATGGAATAGATTTTGCAACAGCAGACTTTACAAGTCCCAAGACAAGTTATTTAGCTTTTGAAGTAGCCGGCATTTTAATGAAAAAAGGCGCAACAAGACAAAGAGCAAAAACCTCAGGTATTGGAGCATCTGCATCAACAATGCAAACATCACAGACACAAAGTCAATATATCCCTCCTCAACAACCAGTAGCGCCTGTTCAAAGTCAAGTACCTTTGCAACAACCAGTTGTACCACAACAATATGCACAAGCCCAAGGTAATCAGCCGCTCGTAAGCGTAAACGTACAACAGCAGCCATCAACTATTAATCAACCGCAGCCAACGCCTGTTCAGGCACCCTCGGCATGGCAACCTAACCAGCAAACACAACCTTACGCTAATACTCAAGGTGCTTCAGTCCCTTCTCAAATACCAGCACAACCACAAAAATCCTTTGCTTCGGCTCAGGACGTTTCGCAAACTAATGTTCCAAAACAGGCTCCACCTGATTGGTTAACACCAAAAGTCTACAAAGGATCTACAGTTTTATAGTCTCTAGTCGTTGCTAAAGTTTTCTAAAACTGCTATAATAGCTTCTATTATGTCACTTAGCCCAGTACAAAAAAAGCAAATAATTGATGAATACGCAACAGTTAAAGGCGATACAGGAAGCCCGGAAGTACAAATAGCTCTTCTTACATTCAGAATAAACGCACTTACAGACCATTTAAAAGCACACGCACATGATGTCCATTCCAGAAGAGGATTACTATCTATGATTGCAAAAAGACGAAGACTTATTTATTTTTTGCAAAAAACAGACAAAAAAAGAGCTGGAGAAATTGCAAAAAAAATTGGACTGAAGAATTAATCCCGCCAGTCGGGATCATCCTAAGCAAAGTGAAGGATCACTCTATTGTCATCCCGGACTTGATCCGGGATCCATTTATATAGATTCCCGCTTTCGCGGGAATGACATTTTTGAAAGAGATTCAAGCTGACACTCAGAATAATTACCACTTTAAAAGTTACGAGAGATGTGAGATAATACAATAAGACTTCATAACTCTCCGAGAGAACGAATAAGAATATAAATAATTAATGAAATTTACTTCAAAAACATTGGATTTTGCCGGAAAACAATTAACACTGGAGACAGGCAAATTAGCAAAACTTGCAACCGCATCTGTTGTTGCCCGCTTGGGTGACACAATGGTACTTGCAACAGTTGTAACATCAAAGAAAGAAACTACCCTTGATTATTTTCCACTTAGCGTTGAATACATTGAAAGATTATACGCGGGGGGGCGGATTAAAGGCAGCAGATGGGTAAAAAGACAGGGACGGCCTTCTGATGAGGCTGTTTTAACAGGCAGACTTATAGACCGTTCTATTAGACCTCTATTTCCTAAAGAATA
Organism: Candidatus Microgenomates bacterium; assembly: GCA_025451195.1. Taxonomy (GTDB): domain Bacteria; phylum Patescibacteriota; class Microgenomatia; order Levybacterales; family UBA12049; genus JANWKV01. The sequence continues at coordinate 12,800 of JANWKV010000056.1, forward strand.
TAAAAAGGATGTTCAGGTTGTTGTAACGGTTTTATCTGTAGACGGAGAAAACGAATCGGATATTCTTTCCATGATAGCCGTATCGGCAGCGCTGGCTTTGTCTCCAATCCCTTGGAAAGGGCCAATCGGGGCAATTCGTATGGGATATAAAGACGGAGAATATCTTTTTAACCCGGGGGGAGAAATTTTGGAATCTTCGGTTTTGGATTTAATTATTACCCAGGGAAAAGAAAAAACTCTTATGCTTGAAGCAGGGGGATTGCAGGTTTCTGAAGACATTATGCTTGAAGCAATCGCGAAAGCACAGCCGGAAAATAAAAAGTTAATATCTTTTATAGAAGAGTTTGCAAAAGAGGCAGGACAGGAAAAAATTACTGTTACTCAGGACGAAATGCTTTTGGATTTTATTAAAAAAGTTGAAAAGAAATATAAAAAAGATGTTGAAAATCTTGTGCTACTGCGTTCTCAAAACGAAGGCAGCAGTTCGGATCAGGAATTATTAGTTGAAAAAATTCACGCGGCGGAATTAATTGAAAATCCGGAAATCAAAGCGGATAAGAAAGCAATCGCGAAAGCCGTTGAAAAAGTTTTCTTTAAGATTATAAGGGAAAATATCCTTGAAAAAGGGAAAAGGCCCGACGGACGAAAAGTGGACGAAATACGCGAGATAAATGTCGAAATAGATGTTTTACCAAGAGTTCACGGATCGGGGCTTTTTTCCCGCGGTGATACGCAAGCTTTAAGTATTGCAACCCTTGGCGCGATCCGTATGGAACAACTTCTTGAATCGCCCGAAGGAGAAGCAAAAAAACACTATATTCACCACTATTCTTTCCCGCCTTATTCTGTTGGCGAAACAGGCAGAGTAGGATTTTTATCAAGGCGCGAAATTGGCCATGGCGCACTTGGGGAGCGGGCGCTTTTAGGTGTTATCCCAAGCCAAGAAGTATTCCCGTATACAATACAGGTAAGTTCTGAGGTTTTGGCTTCAAACGGGTCAACTTCTATGGCCAGTACCTGCGGATCAACCCTTGCCTTAATGAGTGCGGGAGTCCCAATTTTGGCTCCGGTTGCGGGAATCGCAATGGGAAGAGTTCAAGAAGGAGATAAGTATGTGTTGCTAACCGACATTTTAGGTCTTGAAGATTTTTCAGGAGATATGGATTTTAAAGTTGCGGGGTCAAAAACAGGAATTACGGCAATACAGCTTGATGTAAAAGATAACGGTATAACACTGGAACAGATAAAAGAAGTTTTTGAGAAAGCAAAAAAGGCGCGTCTTTTTCTTTTGGACAAAATGCTCGCTGTTATTGAAGAGCCAAGAAAAGCGGTTTCCGAATACGCGCCAAAGGTTGCAATGGTAAAAATTCCGGTTAGTAAAATTGGCGAAGTTATCGGCCCCGGAGGACGGATGATAAAAAATATTATGGCAACAACACTTACCGTTGTTGACGTAGAAGATGACGGGACAATTAGTATATCAGGGGAAGATATGGACGGAGTAAAAAAAGCGGTCGAGTGGATTGAAGGAATGACAAGGGAAGTTACTGTTAATGAAGAATTTGAAAACGCGGAAGTGAAAAGAATTTTACCGTTTGGCGCGTTTGTTGAATTTTTGCCCGGCAAAGAAGGAATGGTACACGTTTCTCAAATGTCGACAGGTTTTGTTAAAGATCCAAGTGAAATTGTAAAAATTGGGGATAAAGTAAAAGTTAGGGTAATGGAAGTAGACAGTCAGGGAAGAATTAACTTGTCTATGCTTTTTGGGGAAGATGCAAAAAAAGCACAAGAGCGAAGTCACGACAGATCGGCGGCACCACGACCTTTTATTCCAGGAGGAAATAGGCCACAACACCCATTATCCAGACAATTTCAACGTGAAAAATTTAGCAAAAAAAGATACTAAATGACTGCAGTTTGCTCCGAATACATTTTGATTATCACAAATAATCAGCATATACTGAATTGAAGAAAGAGAATAGATATACGATAAAAGATATTAGAAGGATCATTAATATCATATACCTAATACCTAATACCTAATATCTAAGCACTATGGATCAATTAACATATATCTCCCTTGGCGGAGTTGGAGAAGTTACAAAGAATCTCCACTTATACCAATACAATGATGAAATACTTATCGTAGATTGCGGTTTGGGATTTCCCGATGAAACAATGGTTGGCATAGACCTGCTTTTGCCGGATATTTCTTACCTCCTAAAGTTATTACAAAACAAAAAAAAGATTGTCGGTATGGTTTTGACCCATGGACACGAAGACCATATGGGGGCTCTTCCTTTTATTTTACCCCAGCTTCCGCAGTTTCCAATTTACGCGACTCCTTTTACAACTGCTATGGC
>JANWKV010000057.1 GCA_025451195.1 Candidatus Microgenomates bacterium
ATATCACTCGTTTCCGACTTTAAAACAATATGCAGACAAAAACCAGACGCCCGAAACACCTTCTGTATTTCATATTTATCTTCTAAATAGAGTTTTAAAAGATATGTTGAAAATCGGAATTAAAAAAATCAGAAAACAAACACTTAAAAAAGCCCAGCTTTTGTATGATTTCTTTGATAAAAATCCAAACTTTAAACCTTTCATAACCGATCCTGTTTTCCGTTCGCCGACCATTATTGTTCCAATCACAAACGGCAAGACAAAAATAGTCAAAAAGAAGCTGGAAAAACAAGGACTTATTGTTGGAAGCGGATATGGAGTATATAAAGAATCCCAAATCAGGATAGCCAACTTCCCCACCCACACCGAAAAAGATTTTAGAAAATTGATAACTGTTTTTAAACAAGTAAAGTAATCTTTTGATTTATTCGCCAATTCGCTGTTTCGTGCATTAAAAATGAATGAACGAATCAGGGGAATTCCGCAGCCATCTCGTAGAGGTGGATTGCGGAAGGGGTGAAATTACCCGATGAGTGAATGAATTTTGAGTGCACGAAACTAGATTTGGCGAGAGTTTTGCTTCTTTTGCGGAAAAAGAAGAGAAAAAGATTTTTGTCGGCACAAAGTACATAAATAATTATGAAATCAAAAATCATCCTTGAGCTTAAAAAAATAGTCGGTGAAAATTATGTTTCTGTAGAAGAATCAGTTTTAATCCGCCATTCAAAAGATAAATCTTTTCATGCTCCCCAACTTCCCGATGTTGTAGTTTTCCCAAAAACCACAGAAGAAATAAGTAAGATTGTAAAACTGGCAAATGCAAATGATATTCCTGTTACACCATGGGGCGCAGGATCAAGCCTTATGGGAAACTCAATTCCTGTAAAAAAAGGCATTTCTCTAAGCACCGTACTTATGAATCAGGTGCTTGAGGTTATGGAAAATTCTTTTCAGGTCAGACTTCAACCGGGAGTTGTTTGTGACGATCTGAATGAATTTTTAGAAAGTTATAAATTATTCTTCCCTGCTTTTCCCGGAAGTTCAAACATGGCAACAATTGGCGGTGTTATCGCAAATAATGCCGGCGGAATGTATGCGGTAAAATACGGCGTTGTCGGAAATTGGGTAATGGAGCTGCAAGTTGTCCTCGCAGACGGAAAAATTACAAAAATAGGTTCTAGGTCTATAAAATCGGTTTCCGGATATAATCTTTTGAATCTTTTTGTGGGTTCCAGCGGCACACTGGGAATAATTACAGAGGCAGTTTTAAAACTCCTTCCTCTGCCCCAAACAAAAATGGCGGTTCTTACATCTTTCAAAAACTTAAATGACGTTGGTAACGCAATCATGGAAATTCTGGCACAAGACATAAAACCCGCAGCTTTGGAGCATATGGACCTGGATTACGTAAAACTTGTAAACGAAGCGCAAACAGAATTTAAACTTAAAGAACAGGATACTATTTTAATCGAGCTTCACGGCACGGAAAAAACACTGGATTTTCAGATGAAGCTTTTAAAAAGAATTTGCGAGAAAAATAATGCATCTGTTTACAAAGAGTTCCGGACACCGGAAGAATGTAACAGACTTTGGGCCTGCCGTAAAGGCATAAGGCTTGCCTTTTATAAGATGTCTCCAAATATGGGGATTTTATCCGCCGAGGCAGGCGTGCCGCTTAGCTTTATCCCCCAGTTTATTAAAAAGGCAAAAGAATTGCAGACTAAATTTAATATTCCTATTTTAAATCACGGCCATGTAGGCGATGGCAACTTTCATGCATGGGCTTTGTATTCTTTGGATGACCCAAAAAGTTTAAAACGGGCGGAAATGGTTAATGAATATCTAACCCGCTTTGCAATTAGTGTTGGCGGTACGGCAACCGGCGAGCACGGGATTGGCCTTGGAAAAAAACAGTTTTTAAAACTGGAACACCCGACAAGTCTTCCTATTATGAAAAATATTAAAAAATTACTGGACCCGAAAGGAATTCTAAACCCGGGAAAAATATTTTTTGATTAGAAAAATCATTCAAATTTTGAAGCAGGCAGATTTTTCAATTTTTGGAGCATTGAAATTCACTCGTTGGAAAAACTTTAAGCTAATAGTCGATTGGGGGGTGAATTTCACTGAGAGAGTCGGAACGAACGTCTCCCAAAAAATTGCAAAAGACAACCTGCTGAAAAAATAAAACTGAAAAAATAAAACTAGATTCTTGACAGCTTCAAATTTTTCTTGATACACTCCAAATGTGTTTAACATCAAAAAATTTGATTTCCTCGCTGCCTTCTACATTACCTGCGTAATGATTTCAGAACTCATGGGTGCAAAAACATTTCCTATTGCAAACCTTGGTTCATTTCCACTTCACGCAACTGTTGTTATTTTTATTCTTCCTTTTATCTATGCCGCAAACGATATTATCGTAGAAGTTTACGGCAAAGCTAGGGCGCAAAGCATTGTACGCTCCAGTCTTTTTATGATTTTTTTCCTACTTTTATTCTCTTTGATCGCGACCCATTTACCTTCAGACAAGCGATTTTTACCAACAGAACCCGCATACGACACAATTTTTGGTATTTCGGCCCGTTTTTCCGCCAGCTCTCTTATTGCATTTGCTATTTCTGAATTTACCGATGTACTTATTTTTGCCAAAATGAGACAAAAATTAGGGAAAAGTAAGCTGTGGCTTAGAACCAATGTTTCAAATTTTGCTTCAGAATTTTTAGATACTGCAATTTTTATGACCTTAGCGTTTTATGCATTAAACGAACCGCTTGCTGCAAACTTTTCCTTTATCGCAACGCTTGCGCTTCCCTACTGGCTCCTCCGCTGTTTTATGTCTATTATAGAAACCCCTCTGGTCTACATTGGAGTCAAATGGCTAAAAACTGATAATAAATAACCCCGTTCTCATTTCTTGCAATCGAACAAAGGGCGTTTAGTTTTTCTTTGTGAACGCATCAGGGGAATTCCGCACAAACTTGTTGCGGAAGGGGTGAAATTACCCGATAAGTGAACAAAGAAAAATAGCCCGACTTCGTTTGCAAGGAGTTTTGGTACTTTGTCGATACAAAGTACAATAAAAAATTGTTTTAGACAATTGTTGTATAATCTCAATTAATGAAAATGATCTTAGCTATGGTTTCCTCTGTTGACGGCAAAACCACCAGGTGGAACAATTCTGATCTTCATTCCTGGACTTCAAAAGAAGATCAGGAATATTTCTCCAAACTTATTGAAGAAAATAATTGCATTATCATGGGCCGCAAAACCTATGAAGCAGCCAAAAATATGATAAAACACCGGTCCGGAAAACTCAGGATTGTCCTTACCGGCAATCCAAAACCATTTAACCATTTATCCATTCCCGGGCAATTGGAATTTACCAACAAACCATCAAAAAAACTTATTAAAAGACTTGAAGACATGGGTTATGCAAATGCTCTTTTGGTTGGAGGAGCTACGGTAAACACTCTTTTTCTAAAAGAAAATTTAGTTGACGAGCTTTGGTTAACTCTCGAACCTAAAATTTTAGGCAATGGCAACGGCCTTGTCGGGGAAAGCGAGCTGGATGTAAATTTACAGCTTTTGGGCTTTGAAAAATTAAACAACAGCGGGACTTTACTTTTAAAGTATAAAATTATATAAGCTCCATCTGGTTATTATCTTTAACTTTGGAGCGAAGCCGAAAATTATTTTTTTTGTCTTCCTTAACTTCTTCCTTGTCATCTCGAGCAAAGCGAGAGATCTCATTTTTCAATTTTGATGTAAACCCCAATCTTTTTTTTAAACTATTGATATTAAACCCGTCAAATTCTTTTAAAAATTTATCCTCTGTAAATTGCTTAACATCTCCATCCTTTAACTTTAAAGTAATTGGAGCATCCGTGTGGATTGTAGCAAGAGTTTTACACATGCTTGCCTGCTCTGCATCAGTTGCCAACCGCTCAGAAATCTTTGGGGGTAACTCCCCAATATGTTTATACAAATTTTCAAAAGACCCGTATTTGGTAATAAGTCCACTTGCTGTTTTTGGACCAACACCTGTTACCCCCGGGTAATTATCCGAAGCATCCCCAACCAAAGCCTTATAATCAATAACTTGTTCGGGCTTAATTCCGTATTTTTCCTCAACCGCTTTTTCATCAAAAATCACATACTTTGTAATTCCTATAAGCGGCATTAAAACTTTTGTACTTGAGTTTACTAATTGCAAAAGATCGCGGTCTCCTGTCACAATAACCGTCTCGATCTTTTCTTTTTTATCATTAATAATTAATCCTTTATCCCTCGCTTGCGTTGCAAGCGTTCCAATTAAATCATCTGCTTCATATCCATCAACCCCAAATAAAGGTATTCCAATAGTCTGGAGTGAATTCTGAAGTCTATCTACCTGAGGAAATAAATCATCTGCCATTTTTGGCCTGTTGGCATGGTATCCCGCATATAAATTCATCCTGAATGTTGGCTCTCCGCGGTCAAAACAAATTACAACGTAGTCAGGTTTTACCTCTTCAAACATTTTTATAAGCATTGCGTAAAACCCGTAAATTGCATTTGTCGGGTTTCCGTCTTTATCGGAAAATACAGGTGGGTATGCATGGTATGCTCTATGTAAAATCGCATTTCCATCAATAATAAGCAACTTTTTCATTTAAGTTATTATATCAATGTGCTATTCAAGAAGCGAGCTGTTTATTTCTTTTTGAAAGAATTGAAATTTGCTCTTTTGATTATTTTGGAACCTAGCAAACTGAAAAGAGTGCAAATTTCACTTAGCGAATTTGGTCGATGAGCGTCTTGAGAAAAGATAATAAACAGCGAGCAATGTTACAAAATCTATGTTTTCTTTGTTGTAAATGGGGATTCTTTGTTTACTTTCTCGCCAACAAGGGCTGTAAATTCCTCGCCTTCAAGTGTTTCTTTTTTCAGTAACTCTTCCGCAAGTACGTCTAGTTCTTTTCTTAAACCTTTAAGAACACGCGTTGCCTCTTTATAACACAAATCTACAATCCTTTTAACCTCGCCGTCTACTTTTGCCTGCATCTCAGGTGACAAATTCCTAACGTCAAACATAGTTTGCCTATCCAAATCTAAGTTAATCGGACCCAAATCACTCATTCCGTATTCGATAACCATCATTCGGGCAACCTCTGTTGCTTTCTCTATGTCGTTACTTGCTCCTGTTGTCATTTCGTTAAATATTAAATTCTCTGCCGCGCGCCCTCCCAACATAACCGCAATTTGCTCCAAAAGATGCGTTTTTGTTTCGTGACTTCTCTCAATTGGTTCCATCATGGTATGCCCCAGACTCATTCCTCTACTAACTATTGATACTCTGTGTACTGCATCCATGTGCGGCATATACCAGGAAACCATCGCGTGTCCTCCTTCGTGATAAGCTGTCATTTTTTTATCCTGATCGGATTGAAGTCTCTTTTTCTCAGGGCCCAATTTAACTTTTGTTGCCGCTTCTTCCAAATCTTTCATGTCAATTGCTTTTTTATTAAGTCTTGCCGCCAGAATTGCCGCCTCGTTTAACATGTTTTCCAAATCTGCACCAGAAAATCCTGCAGTACGCTTTGCAACCTTTTCCCAATCCACTCCTTCTGCAAATGGTTTACCTTTCGCGTGGATTGCCAAAATTGCTTTTCGTCCTTCAACATCGGGCATATCAAGCATCACTTTTCTGTCAAACCTACCTGGCCTTACCAAAGCCGGGTCTAAAACATCGGGTCTGTTGGTTGCCGCAATAACAATCACTTTTTCACTTGGGGTAAAACCATCCATTTCAACCAAAATCTGGTTTAGGGTTTGTTCCCTCTCGTCATGACCTCCCATAACTCCAATTCCACGTTGTCTCCCAATTGCATCTATTTCATCAATAAAAATAATTGAAGGCTGGGCTTTTTTGGCAGTATTAAATAAATCGCGGACTCTGCTTGCCCCAACTCCAACTAGCATTTCCATAAACTCAGACCCGGCCATTGAAAAAAATGCAGTATTTGCCTCCCCCGCGGTTGCCCGGGCTAAAAGCGTTTTGCCGGTACCGGACGGCCCAACCATCAATACGCCTTTTGGAGTTCTTGCCCCCATACTTAAATATTTATCCGGGTGGCGTAAAAAATCGACAATTTCCGTCAGCTCCTGCTTTGCCTCGTCAACTCCCGCAACATCGGCAAATGAAACTTTAGGGTTGTCTTTATTAAAAAGCTTTGCGGAAGATTTACCAAATGAAAAAATATTTTCCTGGGCCCCTCTTGCCTGTCTGAATAAAAAATAGAAAAATGCAATCATTAAGACAATCGGTAAAACAGAGCCTAAAATATTAATCCAATTTGTAAGACCGCTGTCATCCTTAACAGTAACCTCAGTCTTATTAAGAGCAACGCCCGCATCTTTAAAAATACTGTAAATACTGGCACCTGCCTCTTTGGCGCTGTCTATTACCTGTCCTCCTTTTTCTGTTACTGTTAATTTTGTGTCTGTAACGACAATCTGGGAAACTTTACCTGCCTTTACATCATCAATAATTTGAGAAAGAGGCACGGTTTTTTGAACTTCAACAGACTGGTTAAGCCCGACAAACAGAAAAATCAAAAATATTACTAAAAATCCGTAAAGCAAAAGATTTTTCCATGAGAAATTAAATTTTACTTTTACAATCTTAGGTTTGTGGTTTTTTTTAGGAGCTGCCATGTAAGTATTTAGTATATCATACTTAGCCTTAAACTTCTTTTGTTATTTTAAGAACATTAAAAATTCAAAGTATGATGCTTTTTATTTTCAAATGGATAAGCCCATTTTTTCCTTGACTTCCTTCATCGTTTCTTCTGCTATTTTGAGACATTTTTCATTGCCCATTTTTAAAATCTCATCAACAATTTTTGGATGTTCTTCAAAATATTTTCTTTTTTCTTGTATGGGCTTTAACTCATCATATATTCTCTCCGAGAGAAATGCTTTCAACTCTCCATAACGTATTTTTCCATCCATATAATCCTGTTTATATTTCTTGTGCATATCATCACGATTAAACAATGCCAACAGTACAAATAAAGTCGCAACTCCTCCTATTTTTGGCACATCTCCGCCAGTTGTTCCGGCATCTGTTGGTACCTTTGCAAGTTTTCGTTTTATTGTCTCAAAGTCATCATTTAAGTTAATAAAAGATCCCTCAACGGTTTTACTCATCTTACCTGCTCCGGTTAAGGACGGCACATATTCCCCCATTGTCTTAAATCTATATGGCTCCGGAAAAGTATCTCCATATACTTGATTAAACTTACGGGCACATTCCCTCATTACTTCCATATGAGGCTCTTGGTCTATCCCAACCGGAACCAACTCCCCTTTATACAACAAAACGTCCGCTGCCATAAGAATTGGATAATATAAAAGTGCTGTATTTACGTTTTTTGGGTATTGGGCTTTTTTATCTTTGAATGTAGGTAAATCTTCCAGAGGGGCCAACGGGTAAAGTGTTGCTAAAAGAAAAGAAAGCTCTGTATGTTGCGGCACCTGGGATTGTATTTCCAATCTGCATTTTTCAGGATCAAGCCCGGCACTTAAAAAATCCAAGATCACGCTGCGGATTGAGTCTTTTAATGTTTTTGGGTCATATGGCGTTGTCATAGCGTGTAAATCTACAACAGAAAAGGTGCAGTCATAATCATCCTGAAGCGCCAACATTCCCTTCACAGCTCCCAAGTAATTACCCAAATGCAGTCTCCCTGTTGCCCTGACCCCTGAATAAACTCTTTTTTTACCTAGAATTGGCCTCTCGGTTACGTCAATAATTTGCCCGTTATTTACTTTTGGCAAATCTTTGGCCTGTATTGCAAGACCAAATAATCCGTCTCCACTGCTACCATAAATTTTCCCCTGTTCTAAAACTTTTTTATCAATAAAATATTTAACTTGTAATCCAAAAAGCGGCACAAGACCATTTTTTGTGCCCAGTTCCCGCAAATCACTTTCTGATGCAAATTCCAATTGCTTGACACCAATAGCTTGTTTTAGTTTTTCTAAGTTAAATTTTGTATCTGCTCTTCGCTGTATTGCTACAATTCCTTTGTCTGTTTTATATAAGATTGTTGCCGTGGCCTGACTAAAAGTAATTTTATAAAACATCACATGAGATGGAATATCTAAAGGAAGACTCTCCGGAAGTGGAATAAGATTGTACTTTATCCCGGATTTTTTAAGTTTATCTTCTATTAATTGTATTTTGTTTTTCATATTCTTAAATTTCTTAATGTATTTTAGCTCCTGAATCCACTTTTCTCTCCGGAGTTAAAAGCACAATCCCATTTTCATCATCTGTTGCCATAATCATTCCCTGGCTTTCATATCCCCTAAACTTCCGCGGTTCTAAATTTGTTATAACCGCAATTTGACGCCCTACTAAAACAGATGGGTCTTCAAAAAACGGCGCTATAGCAGACATAATTTGCCTAACATGTTTTCCCGGATATTTCTCGGCAAGCTCAGGGAGAATGGCAATACTTTCTGTTTTTCCTTCTTCCGAAGAATTCTGCTCTGCAGGACCAAAATCAAAAATTAATTTTATCAACCTGTCTGCGTCCGGTACCTTTTCTGCCTCCATTACAGTACCTATTTTAATTTCTACTTTATTAAAATCTTCAATTGCTATCATATTTTTATTTTCAGAATAAAGTTTTCTACGTTTTTTAACATTTTATCCCTTGCCGATGAATCGATTATATCAATAATTTTGCTTCCTACAACAACAATGTCTGCATAACCTTGCAACTGCTGAATATGTTCTTTTTTAGAAATTCCAAATCCTACGGCAACTGGAATTTTTATTATTTTTTTTATTCTTCCCAGATTTTCGGAAAGTTTTGGATTAAGCTTTAAAGAAGCACCTGTTGACCCTTGGCGGGAAGTAAAATAAACAAATCCGCTTGCAATTTTTGAATTTTTTTCCAAACGTTCTCCGGTTGTTGCAGGAGATATAACCCTAATCCCATGAATTTCATACTTTTTACAAATGGCTATAAAATGCTCGTAAGGTTCTTCGTCAAGAGGAATATCAGGGACAATAAGCCCACTTACGCCTACATTTTTTGCATCCCTAATAAACTTTTCTATTCCATATTTGAATATTGTATTGTAGTAGCACATAAATAAAAGCGGAATAAAAACTTTCCCGGCTAGTTTATTTGCAATTACTAATGCATCGGCAACTTTTGTGCCTTGCCTTAAAGACTCTTCACATGCCTTCATAATTGTAGGTCCGTCGGCTAGGGGATCGGAAAAAGGAATTTGTAATTCTACTATATCTACGCCAAAATTAGCCATGCTTATAACTAATTTCTCTGTATCTTTAAGTGAAGGATAGCCGATAACCACATGGGTCATTATGCCGATTTTGCCACGTTTCTTAATCTCTTGTAATTTTACGTCTAAGTTATTCATAGGCTATGACTCCTTCTTCTGCTTCCCTTTTTATAAATTCGTAAAAATTCTTATCTTTAAATGCTTTTGCCAGAATAAAAATATCTTTATCTCCTCTTCCCGATAAATTCACGACAATAATTTTTTCTTTTGAAAGTTTTGGCGCAAGTTTTATAGCATGGGCGACTGCATGGGCTGATTCCAATGCGCAAATAATTCCTTCTGTTTTTGCAAGAAGCTTTAATGCGGAAACTGCCTCACTATCCGTTGCAGATATAAACTCAATCCGGCCTTTATCATGCAGTAATGCAAGCTCAGGACCAATCCCCGGATAATCAAGACCGGCTGAAATACTGTGTGTTTTTTGCATTTGCCCGTCACTATCTTGAAGAAAATATGATTTATACCCTTCAATCACCCCGACTGTTCCCCCTTTAAAGCGGCTGGCGTGTTTTCCAACTTCCAATCCCTTCCCTCCTGCTTCAACACCAATCAAATTTACAGATTTTTCTTTTAAGAATGTATAGAATGCGCCGATTGCATTGCTTCCTCCCCCAACACACGCAATAACATAATCAGGAAGTCTTTTTTCTGTTGTTTTAAGCTGTTTTCTAATTTCTTTACCCACTATCGACTGGAAATCTCTGTTCATTGTCGGGAATGGATGCGGCCCTAAAATAGATCCGAGTAAATAGTGGGTGTTTTCCGAATTTTCCAGATAATCTTTTATTGCGGCATTTACAGCATCTTTGAGCGTTCTACTACCATGTAAAACAGGCACAACTTTTGCGCCAAGTTGCTCCATAAGAAAAACATTTGGCCGTTGCCTGTCCATATCAACTTCTCCCATATATATGGTGCAGGAAAAGCCAAATTTTGCGGCAACTGTTGCGGTGGCCACCCCATGCTGGCCTGCTCCTGTTTCGGCAATAAGACGGGTTTTACCCAAACGTTTTGCTATTAAAGCTTGTCCAATACAGTGATTTATTTTGTGTGCTCCGGACAAATTTGCGCCTTCATTTTTTAAGTAGATTTTTGCGCCGTTTAATTTTTTTGTCAGATTTTTTGCAAAAATAAGAGGAGAAGGTCTGCCAACGTAATTTTTTAAAAGGTCTTCAAATTCTTTTAGAAAAGCCTTATCTTTTCTGGCCTTTTCATATTCTCCGGCTAACCTCTGTAAAGCAGGTATTAGCATTTCGGGAACATACATTCCCCCATATTGTCCAAAGTGGCTCTTCATAATTTGCTACTCCTTCCATATTATTTTTGTAACACTCCTTTTGCATTTCGCACAAATTCCCTAATCTTATTAACATCTTCAACTCCGTTTGTCTCAATGCCGGCAGCCACGTCAACTCCAAATGGATTTGTATGCATTATTGTCTCAGCCACGTTACCCGGATGTAGCCCTCCTGCTAAAAATGCAGGCATTGCATTCGTAATTTGAGCAGCTTTTTGTAAATTAACCATATCCCCTTCCCCTTGCTCTATCCTATCCAGAAGAACATGATGAACATTAAACGACTGCATATGCTCTATTGCTCTTTCAACCTCAAATTCCTGTGGGAGTGAAAACGCCTTAATTACAGGAGCTTTGATTTTTTGTACGTATGTCTGGTCTTCCTGTCCATGAAGTTGTACTGCGTGAAGTTTTAGATATCCTATAAGTTCGTTGACTTCATGCACGGGCATATTTTGAAAAACACCAACAACAGATGTTTTATGACGCACTGCATTTATAATTTCTTTTGCATGTACTGGACTTATAAAGTGTCTGCTTGAGTTAACAAAATTAAACCCTAAGTAGTCTGCCCCAGACGCAACGGCAATCTCTGCAGATTGAGTCCGTCTGATCCCGCAGATTTTAACTTTTAGCCCTGGTTTGTCTTCGACTTTTGGTTTTGAATGTTTATGAAAAAAATCCATCTTTGGCTCCCCAGATTCCAGCTCAGCTGGAAAAAGGCGGCTCTCCTTTCTTTAAAATATTTAAATCTTGATCCTCTAATTTTTTGGTCATTAGTGCTGTCCCTATAAGTATACCTTTTGCTCCTGCTTTTTTATACTGTTCTATTTCCCTTTTGGAAACTATACCAGAAAAACCCAAACGAGTAAAGCCTGTAGGAATTTTTTCCATGAGTGCGCATGCCTTCTCCACGTTAACCTTAAATGTATCCAAATCCCTTGCGTTTACAGCAATAATTCTGGTTTTTGTTTTGACTGCTTTTCCTAAATCCCGCCTGTCATGAATTTCCACCACTGGCTCAATCCCTAGCTTTAAACAGAAATCTACGAAATACTTAAGCGTTTTTCCATCGATAATCCTGGCAATTAAAAGTAGGGCGTCCGAACCCAATTTTTTTGCTTCAATAATCTGAGATCTGTCTAATACAAAATCTTTTTGTAAAATAGGCAGTGACACTTCTTTTTTTACTTTGGGGATAAAAGAAACACTTCCTTTAAAAAAATGTGCCTCTGTAATAACAGAAATTGCATCCGTACCAATCTTTTCATAAGCCTTAGCTCTTTCTAAGAGCTCTGATCTTGATCCCAATTTTCCAGCCGAAGGCGATGCAAATTTTATTTCGCCTATTATAGCTAACTCTTTTAATTTAACAATATAGTTAAAAAATCTATTTCTAAAAAGTTCTGAGTGGCTATTTAGGCGCGGGGAGGATTGAAAAATTTTTTCGTTCGCGTCTTGCGAGTGAGACTTACGTTTGTTAATAGATACTTTTTTTTCACGCTGCAATCGCGGAACAAAAAATTTTTCAGATCCGATCTCAGCGCCACTTTTTACGAAACTTTTCTTTCGAAGTTCACGCAATTTTATAGCAACTATCTTTTTAATCATGCTGTGCATATTTTTGAGTCTCCTTTATTAACTTATCCAGAAGTTGTTCTGCCGATCCGCTATCAATTGATCTTTTTGCCATTTCAATTCCCGTCTTAATATCTTTTGCTTTTTCACTAACATAAAAGGCAAATGCGCTATTTATAACAACTATTTCTCTGTAAATCCCTTTTTTGCCTGACAAAACCGATTTAATAATTTCCGCATTCTTAACTACGTCTCCTCCTGTTAACCTTTCTCTTTCTATTTTTTCCAAACCGTATTCGCGGGGATCAAACAAATATCGCTTTATTTTTTTACCTTTAATATCAAATACTGTTGTTTTGCCGTCCAAACTTACCTCGTCAAAACCGTCTTTTCCTACAACAAGCACAATATGTTTATAATCAAGATTAACTGCAACTTTTGCCAATTTTTCCGCCATTTGAATCTCAGAAATTCCAATAAGCTGTTTTTTAACTCCTGCCGGATTTACAAAAGGTCCCAAAAAATTAAAAATTGTTTTAGTTCCAAGTTCTTTTCTGACAATTGAAACATTCCTAAAGGAATTATGGTAAATTGGCGCAAATAGAAAAACCATGCCAATTTTTTCTAAGATATCTTCGGCTTGTTTTGGAGAAAGTTGAATATTTATACCTAAAGCCTCCAAAACATCCGCACTTCCGCATTTACTGCTTGCGGCCCTATTTCCATGTTTTGCAACTTTTACACCTGCACCAGAAGTAACAAATGCAACACACGTTGAAATATTAAAAGAATTACTTCTATCCCCTCCTGTACCACAAACGTCAATCGCATCTGCTGAATTTATTTTTGCCATTTTTTCCCTCATGCCCTCTATAAAGCCTGTTATCTCTTTTACTGTTTCGCCCTTACTTCTTAAAAGTGTTAAGACAGCAGCAATTTGAGAAGTTAGAGCTTGTTCCTTTGTTAACAAATCCAAAAGAACCTTTGCTTCGCTTTTTGAAAGGTCTTCTTTGTTTATTAGTTTGTTTAAAAAATATTGTATAGTCATATTTTTTTAGAAATCGTTTCCGAACTTTTATTTCCTCATAAATAAAAAATTGCTCAAAATCATTTTTCCACCCTCTGTTGCAAAACTTTCCGGATGAAACTGAATACCTTCAACTAAGTATTCTTTATGTCTTAAACCCATAATTTCATTTGTATCCTCAGAAATAGCCGTAATCTCCAAAGAAGAAGGGAGGGATTTTTTATCTGCAACTAAAGAGTGATACCTCATTACTTCTATATTTTGAGGGAGACCAAAGAGACTCCCCTTTCCATCATGGGTAACTTTACTCGTTTTACCATGCATTGGTTGTTTTCCACTTACAACTTTTCCTCCATAATAATGGGCCATACCCTGCATCCCTAAACAAACCCCTAAAACCGGTGTAGTTTTTCCAATCTTTAATAAAACATCTGCACAAACTCCAAAATATGATCTATCTGACGGATCTCCGGGACCAGGAGATAAAATTATTCGATCGTATTTTCGTTTTTTGATCTCATGCAGCTTTATTTTATCGTTACGGACTACATCAATAGAAAATTTCTCTTCCCTCTCCTCAAGTAACTCTCCGCAATATTGATAAAGGTTATATGTAAAAGAATCATAATTATCTATAATCAATACTTTCATATTAAGACCTCCTTTATCGCAGCAAGCTTTCTTTGGATCTCCTCGTATTCTTTATCAGAATTGGAATCCGCAACAATTCCGCTTCCGGCCTGGGTAAAGCCATAGTTTCCATTAATAAATATTGTCCTGATTGGTATTGCAAAAGTTGCATCGCCGTTAAAACCAAAATGCCCTAAGGCTCCTCCATATGGTCCGCGTGGACTTTTTTCCAAGCGGTCGATAATCTTCATCGACTCAATTTTTGGCGCTCCTGTCAGAGTTCCTGCAGGAAAAACAGAAGCTAAGGCCGAAAAGGCGTCTTCTTTGGGGCTTAACAACCCCACAACCTCACTACTTATATGTTGCACATGGGAAAATTTTTTTATATCCATAAAACTTCTTACTTTTACAGACCCGAATCTCGCAATTTTCCCTAAATCGTTTCTGTGTAAATCAACAAGCATCTTATGCTCGGCCAGTTCTTTTTTATCGTTCAGAAGCATTCTTGCAAGCTCAAGGTCTTCTTTTTTCGTCTCTCCTCTTTTTATTGTCCCAGCCAAAGGAAATGTTTGCATTTCTTTTTGACGCATACCAAACAAAAGCTCGGGGCTTGCTCCAATTATTTTTATATTCCCGAATTTCAGGAAATACATAAATGGTGAAGGATTTACTTTTCTAAGCCTTGTGTATAATTCAACAGAATCTCCCTCTAGTTTAAATTCGCTCTGCAAACCAATTACTGTTTGAAAAGAATTACCGGCGATTATTTCTTCCTTAACAGCGCTTACCATTTTTTTGTGCTCGGATTTTGATGTAGTTTGTTTTAGATTTTTTACCTTAACTCGCTTTTTACTTATTTTAGTTTTAAGAATATCGATTATGAAAGGCAATCTGTTTTTTGTATAGTAAAAATAAGTTAATGAGCCTGTCATATTGTCATAAATTATCCCATCTGTGTACAAACCAAATAGCATTGTTGGAAAATTCGGATGTTTCTTTACAGCAAGTGTTGGTTCAAAATAATTCATTGCGTCATAAGACAAAAATCCAACTGCTCCTCCTGTATAATTTCTCGAAAGGCCATCTTGGGGAATAATATCTTTTAAATCTTGGTAGCCTATTTTATCGTCTGATGAAATCAATCTATCCGGCATGAACCCAAGTATTGAATATCTGGATATTTGCCCGCTTTCGCCCAAAGATTCCAGAAAAAAACAGTTATCAACTGACTGTTCGATTTGTAAAAATAGTTCATAAATATCCTCATTATCTTTTGAGGGTATGTATATTGGTTTTTTTGGTAATAATATTTTTTTCATAAAAAAACACCCTTGCAAAAATCTAAGATTGCTTAGATCCTTACAAGGGCGTATTATCGCGTTGCCACCTTGTTTTGTAACACTTTCCCTACAAAAAATCTCCCCGTGGGGAGATCGTCATATAAGTGTTACCTTATTCATGACGAGCTCCGATTATTAACCGACACTCGTTACAGACTTTTTATTGGTTTCGTCTCCATTCCCTTATGTATTTGGGGTAAGCGCAGGAAGATTCCGAATTGTTTCTTCCTCATCGGGTTCCAAAATTCCCAACTCAACGCTTTCTAACTATATAGTTTACCAAAAACGATAAATAAATGCAAATTTAACACAAATTGAGCGAAGAATAAATTTTTTCGAAGGTTATAAGGTGAAATCCGGAACAGAGAAAAATTTTGTTCTAGCGAAACTACCTAGAATTTATCCATGAAGATTTTAGATCTTCAAACTTATCCTCCAAAATCGCTTCCCTTATTTGTTTTACCAAATGAGTAAGAAAATAAACATTATGATAACTTGCCAGCCTATATGCCAAAATTTCATTAGCTTTAAATAAATGGTGTAAATATGCCCTACTGTAGTTAACGCATACTTTACAATCACAGCCTTTGGTTACAGGACCAGCATCTGTTTTATAAAAAGTTTTATTCAAATCCAGCCTGAATTTGTTTTTCCTATTCCCTTCCGGAGGGCTTGCAAATACTATTCCATAACGCCCAAACCTCGTTGGGATAACGCAGTCAAAACTGTCTATCCCTTGTGAAGTTATGTCAAAAATATCATCTACCTCTCCAATGCCCAAAAGGTGTTTGAATTTTTCTTCCGGTAAATATGGCATAGTGTCCAGTAACGCCTTCCTCATTAAATCTTTGCTTTCTCCAACTGCAACCCCCCCAATTGCTATAGCGTCTACGTCTTGACGGGAAACAAACTCTGCAGACTGTTTTCTTAAGTTTGCATATACGCCTCCCTGAACAATTCCCAAAAAAGCTTGTCCTTTTTTATTATTACTTTTGTGATACGAGATGCATCTTAATAACCAGTCATGGGTTCTTTCAACTGCCTTTCTAACATCTTCTTCATTTGATGGGTATGCCGGGCACTGATCAAATGCCAAAATCAAATCCGCACCCAGTTTGTGCTGGATCTCTATAGATTTTTCTGGTGTAAACATATGCTTAGATCCGTCTAAATGCGAGCGAAACTGTACTCCTTTACCTGTAATACCAACAAGACCCACTTCTTCCCCATCTTCAAGAGTGATTGTTTTTTGTCCAAGAGAAAACACCTGAAAACCACCACTATCTGTAATAGTTGGAGAGTTCCAACTCATAAATTTAGCTAGACCCCCTAATTTATCTATCACCTCTTCTCCGGGACGCAGATGTAAATGATATGTGTTACCAAATACTAACTGTGCACCAATTTCTTTTAATTCAAACGGGCTAAGCGTCTTAACCGTTGCCTGCGTACCAACAGGAGTAAAGGTTGGGGTGTTGATATCTCCATGTGCAGTTGTGAGCTTTCCCACACGTGCTTTAGTCTTTTTATCTTTATGAAGAATTTTGAAGAAAAAATTATTTGACATTTGTCATTGGATTATTTGTTTATAGGATTTTTGGGTTATTACTGAGTACCAGGGGTGGGATTCGGACCCACATCCATAGCCTTATGAAGACTCCGCTCCACCGTTGAGCTACCCTGGCGTATTTATTTTGTCATTCTTTTATGTCTTGCTGAACTTGTTTGAGCATCTTCTTATTTCTAGAAGAAGATGCTTCATTACATTAAGGATAACGAATTACTTGTTGCTATTGTATCAATTGACCCTGAGCGTGGTCAATGTTATAATGTTTTTATGCGCGGGGTAGTGTACAGTGCACGTGAGGCTTAACATAATGGGCCGTCTTGATAGTAATATTAAGAAAAGAATTCAGCTATATCGGTGAACCCCCATTTCTTTATGAAAGGGCAATACCGAGGGAAGACTCGCCAAGGCGAGAACCCGTAGAGACTACACGCTGAAGTCGCCTCAGGCGACAAGATATAGTCCGACACTCTGGGTAACTGGAGATTACAGATGCATAATCTCACAGGCTAGGCGCAACTCCTAGCCCCGCAACACGCTTGGAATTGAAGAGTAAATCTGCTTCATTTGGCCTACTGTAACAATCTCTTTATTAGGCGCAACTCTATTTAATTCATCATCTATGGCTTTTTTAATTTCTGCAAGAGGCTCTATGTACTTTGGACTGTCAAAACTTAATCTTTTATCTTGAAGTTTTGGGTGCAACCCTAAACCCATGAAAAAATCCCGCCTAATTTTTTTGTTCCCTTTTCTAAATTTATACTGCGCTAAGGTTGCAAAGGAAATTGTATCTATAGTTTTTTCATTTGCTTCTTGTTGCTTCCCCTCATTCCCTTCAAAGTCTTTTTCTAGTGTTTTTAGTTCTTGTTCCAACGGCTGTTTTTGATTTTTATACTCTTCATCGCTTAAAAGACTACCATCACTATTAGCAGGAGAAATTTTCAGTTGCAATAGGTTTTGAAGTCTTTGTTTTACTTCATTAAGAACGCGTTTCTTTGCTTCTATGGCGGCTTCTTGATAATCAACTTCTCTATTATCCATTAATTGTATTTGCTCTATTGCCCACTCAAGAAAAGAATCTGGTAAATCAATTTTACCTAACTTTTCCAAAACCTGATCTTCAAGTTTATCCACCCTTAGACCTTTCTCAAAACAATTATGATTTTTCTTTTTCCCGCAACGGTAATACTCATAATGTAAAACAGTTGGTTTTTCCATATCTGCAACAAGAGTGCCACAAGCAGTACATTTATTTTTATTGTTCTTGCTTAAGGAAAATTTTAATTTACATTTTTTACAAATAACTTGCCATTTCTCTTCTGCTATTACTCCTGAATCACAAATCCCGCACCTCATAAGAGAAGAATAAGCAAATTCATGGTTTTTTAATTTATATTGACTTCTTCTTCCAAGCTTAATTTGGATTTCATCAAAAACTTCTGGATCAACTGCTTTTTCATGTTTACCCTCAAACCATTGACCGCTATATTCAAATTTCCCTGCATAAAATGGATTTGTTAATACCCAATAAATCATTCCTATTGTTAGGGGTTTACCACCAAGTCTCTTCTTTTGCCTTGTGCGGTAGTGCCATTCGTCTTTAGCAAGTCTATGTATCTCTACAACAGGAATTCCCTCATAAAATAACTCAAACACCCTTTTAATAAATGTAAAGCGTTCTGGATCGATTAAAATACGTCTAAAACCACTTTCTGTAGCTCTATCGTTGAGATACCCTTCTGGAGCAACACCTGGCCTCCATCCATCTCGTAACTTCTTTTCCAGTCCTCTTTTTACAGCAATACTTTTATCATCAGAATCCTTTTTAGAATTGGCAAACTCAAGAGTTAATAGCCATTTATCTTCAGGACTGTCGCGGTAAATTCTAAAAGGGGTTCTAATTTCTAAAAGTTTCTTCCTGTCCATAAGATCAATTACGCGGCCGCCATCTGTCATGTTTCTACAAATCCTATTAGGATGCCATGTTAAAATTGCATTTGCCTCTCCTTTTTCAATTCTTTCAAGCATTTGGTTAAATATTTCTCTTCCCTGAGTGTGTGCTGACTTAGACTCCTCAAAGTCTGCAATTGCTTTTATTTTGTGTCGTGCTTCCATTCCATCCAATACATAAGCCTGCTCCTCTAAAGAAGCCGCCTGTCTTTCTTTGTTGTCCTCTGAGCTTTTCCTTCTATATCTAAAATAACGTAGAGTATTTTCTGTATCCATAAATTCAATAATGGCCGTCTTAGTTGTACTCAACCCAATTGCTTGAATTGTCTAAGACAGCCATTAAAAATAGCAATTGGTAAAAGTTGAGTACACCTTAATTATTTACTTTCTTTTGGCTTTTTGTCAAATCGTTTTGGCAAATTTTTCCCATAAACTGTTTTTACTAATACAATTAAACGTGTCCCAAATTCAACTGCTTGTTGATTTGTAAGTGTTATTCCATAGTTTTTAAAATAAAGATTTTTAAATTGCTTAACTGCCTCTTCTTCTAGTTGCATATTATTGCATGTTTTCTTTTGCTACCTCGTCTGCAATTAACCCCTCTACAAGTGTTTTAATGGTCATAGATCGCTTTGCAGCTAGTATCCTGATCATTTGATGGTATCCAATATCAATAACTATCTGTTTTGTCTTTTTTTCCTCGATTTCTCGATTTCTCATTTGATTGTCCTTCCTCCCTATAACTCTTAATATTCTCCAAGTACCTCCTATACCTAACCTCTTCTTAGATGAATAGCCGTGTATACTCCGCGTTAAGTTGTTGCAATTTAAGAAGTAGTCGCGGCTTGATTACCGCCCATGTACTTTCTTGCTTACTGTGTTGTTCTCGGGTCGGGAAGTCTACGTTTCAACCCTCCACAGATGCGGTAGACGAGTTGCAGTTACCAACCTGCTGCTCTATCCCATTAAAAAATACCTCACTCGTTTGTGGCTAGGCGGGAAGACCTAGCAACAAACCAATGAGGTATGAGTTGATATTCTTCCCGATTTTGCCACAAAAAAAACGCCCTAAGGCGTCTCTTGATCGCTAATGCCAGCTTGTTTCTTGCTGGTTCTGCACTTATCACTAAGTGTATTGTTACTTTACCAAAGCATTATTGTCTTGTCAAATCTAATTGTGAAGTGCCTTGATTTTTCGATAATTCTGTTTTATAACCACAGGGACAACCAATAGAAAAACACTGACCAAATTGCCCATATAAAATTGTTGTGCCAATTGGTAGTCCTTTACCATTAAATCTCTTTATGTAAGTTATTGTACCTGAGGAATCAATACTCCCTAAAACTTGTTGTTGCATGTGCACTAAATTATTTGGGCAAGTTATAAGAGTTCCTTCATTCATATTTTTTTTCTTCAACAATTTCAATTTTAAGTATATCATCTTTTTCGCCTGCAATTATATTTTTTTGTGCCTCAATCATCCCATGATGCCATCTTAAGAGTGAAAGAGCACCAGTAGGATTAAATTTACCTAATACCCGCTGTTGCAATCTCAGTTTTTGTAATGTTTTTAATTTACTAATATAAGCGGAAAATTCTGGATGCTCAAGCTCATTTGTTTCTAAAGTTTTTTTCTTTGCCCAAATTGACAATGTCTCATCATCAAAATCAAGCATAAGGGCTAATTCTTCAAAAAATGGCATGCGCATTTTTGTAAAACAATCTTCAAAATATTTTTGCGTTTTGGAAATTATTTCTTTTTGTCTTTGGCACAATAGGCATGGTCTACCAGCAGTCCCATTTTTATTTGTATCCTGTGCAACTCCTTGAGTAATTTGCCCTTTTTCATCTCGTAGGATGCCCTGTGGCGAAATTTTTAATTCTTTCTCGACCATTATTTCATCTGGAACCTCAACGGAGAGCATTTGATCAACAATGGGGACACTTTGGGTAGAATCCATAACAGGTATACTATACAACAAATTCTAATGATATTTTAGTAAGCTGCGGTAGGGGTATTTGCAGTACCATATGTTTGACTACAGTAAGTTCCCTCGCTCATTACATCTTGTGGTGTAACATTGTTATTTGTCCAACTTTTAAATTGTTCCTCTGTATAATGGCTAAAAATATAGTCGCCAATACATTTACATTCTGCATAAGTTGCGTTGTGATTAACACAATTATTTATTGAGGAATCTTCACTCCAAGGATCAACAGTTGGGCTTACAAAATAATCCCCACTGCTTACTTGAGAAGGATATGATTGTGCTGGAATTGTGTTAGAATAATTTTGTGCATTACTTTGGTGAGAAGTGTAAATTAGTACGATTATAATAATTACTACAAATCCAACTCCAAGAAGCATTAAAAAAGGTAAGATAAGTTGAGGGTAATAAAAGAAAAATATTAGTAACAATATCCCAATAAATAATCCAAAAGTCATATTAATTACTTGTAAAGCGATACACAAAGATTTTGAGCATCGGTTTGTTGTTTTTCTAATAATCCAATTTCATCAGCAGAAAGATGACATTGTAGATTTTTAATTTGGTCATCTGAATAGCCTAACTGTTTGCATTCTGCTTCACCAGTTTGCTGATAATCTTGGTGTGCCTGATTTAAGCAATCTGTTAACTTTTGTGAATTGGTTGTCTCTCTATAAATAACAACAGGAGTAGGGGTTAACGTCGGAATAGTAGTTGGCGTGGCTAGAGCTATAGTAGGAGTAACTTTTGCTGAAGCGAGTAACCTATCTTTATTAGGTAGGTAGACTACAAAATAATATCCAATTGCAAGCGCAACAATTAAACAAGAGATTGCAATTATTTTTTGGTTATTCATATAGCATCTTAATTACAAACATTTTGGCAAACTTGATGACAATTACTAGGTGTTGGAGTACTTGTTGGTTGTGGACTGTTTTGGGAGGTTTGAGGAGTATTTGTAGGAGTAATTATATTAGTGTTAGATTGCAACTGGGTAGGTGAAGTCACAGGATTAACCTGCACATTTTGCTCAGATGTTATTGGCTTTGTGTTCAATTGGGTTGGAGTAATGCCTACTAAACTGGTATCTGCTTTGCTAAAAAGAGTAGGCTTAGCAATTAACAATATAAAAACTAAGACAGCGGAAGTAATGGCGGAAATAAAAACAAGTTTCTTATTAAAAAACCGCATATAGCGGGCAGCAACGAGATTTTAACATAATAAAAAAAAGATAGCAAGCAGAATACGAGGCTAAATAGAAACATACAGTGGGTTTATAGTAAGGTAACTAATTGTTACCCTTTTTGGTGTGGCTACCAAAAATGATAAAGAGCTAGGAAATAGAATACAAAAATTGAGGAAAAAAACAGGATTAAAACAACATGAGCTTGCAGAAAAAGTAGGAGTAAGTGCAAAATATATACAGTATATAGAAGCAGGAACTCGGCAACCCTCCCTAAAAACACTTTATAAAATTGCAATTGCTCTAGGTGTAAAAGTAAAAGACATTTTCCCCTTTTAATTAATATTGCAAGTGATACCGTTAGATATACTTTGATAGTTAGTGGGAATTTGAGGCTATTTTGCTCCTAAACGGATTGCCCTAAAAGGATATTGAAATTTGACAAAATCAGTAAAATTCTGATTAAAATAACTTTGGGGAGGTTTTTAGTTTCTTTAAAAAGAAACTAAAAACTAATAAATTGAAGCTAAACTGCCCGATTAGCTTGACAAATGGCTCTGGAACTGTTAAATATAATAATCCATCGATAAGCTAATGCTTCTCGGCGGATTTTTTGTACTTTAAAATCGTAAACCAATTTAATAAAAGTAAACAAACGCAGTGGGTAGGAGATTCGAACTCCTATCATGAAGAGCTAAGTTGCTCTAATCCTTTCCAGGGATTTCGCTTTTCCATTTAAGCTAACCCACTGATGTTTACTTGATAATCTTGATTTACGATTTCGGATGGAAGAGCCGAGAGGTCTCTTACGTTAGTTTTTCCCTAACGTGTATGTATAGGGCATAGCGACTCCAAATACAAATGGGGTCGCTTTGTTTTTATGCACATACTGCATAAGGTTACTGTTATATATCCCACATTTGCCTCACCGTCCTTTCTAGATCAAGTTGATCTAAATGGTAAAAGAATGCTTGATCTGAAAGTAAGGGCGAGACCCTCGGACTCTTCCATGAAAACCATAAATTTTTAAAGAACCTTCTTGCTTCCTGTCTTAATTTTTAAGAATACTTTATGTCAATTCCAACATTTTTCAATAAAAAAACCAGCTCATTATGGCTGGCTTGGTACCTCAATAACCAAAAAACCGCTTAGGCAGCTTATGATCGATTGGTTATTTAAGTCGCTATCGGTGTACCGCCACAACCTAAATATATTACTCGTCTGCACCATTCTTTTATATCCTTTCTCTCTAACGTTACTCTCCAATGTTTAAAACAAAAATCGCTACTTATACCTGCAGAGTTTTGCGAACTCTGCGGATAAAAATAGCGATTAAAATAATCCCCAAAAATCGCAATTTTTTTCTGCAGGCGTCTCTCCTTTGAGACTTCTTATAAAAATATACTAGTTCAACCCTTTTTTTTCGTCAAGAACTTAGAGTATTATTTCTTTTTCGTGTCAAATTTTCTATAACTTTATTTCTTGGGTATTTTTTACGGTATAGTAGGTTTTGAAGTGGACTCTAGGGAACTAAAATAGGTTCTAATTTCTTCAATCCCCCGCAACCAAGGCATTAAAGAAAAATCTACCAAGATTTTTCTTCCGTCTTGGCTCCGCTGGTATGGACAAAGTGAATATAATAGCGGAGCACCTTCAACATCTTCTGATAGTATTGTTTTATGTTTTATTACATCTATATCCTCTATAGCCTTAAAGATCATAAATTTTATACGGGAATCTCCCACGATTTAAGAAAAAGATTAAAAGAACATAATTCTGGTAAAAATATTTCGACAAGCTATAGAAGACCTTTTAAATTAATCTACTATGAAGCTTATCCTCTCAAAAGAGACGCTCAAGCAAGAGAAGTATATCTTAAAACAAGCATGGGAAAACGCGTATTAAAAAAACAGCTATCAAACTATTTATTAACCTTAGACAGGTAATTCCCGCACTAAACAAAAGTCCTTGTAAAGTCCTTAAATTAGTGCTATCATAGGTTTATGAATACGCAACAATCACAAATTAAGGTTAATATTCCTCTTCCTCTCAAGGATTATCTTGAAAGTAGAGCCAGTAAATTTGGCATGCCTCTGGCAGGCTATATAAAACACCTTATTCTCAAGGATGTTGCGGATATGGACTATCCTACCTACCAAGCTTCCGAACAAACAGAACAAGCATATAAAAAAGCTCTTGAAGAATACGATGCAGGCAAAACAATAAAAGTAGACGATATTGATAAATTCTTTAATGATCTTTAAATTATGATATGGATTTTTCTTTTTCTACCGAAGTTGCCAATCAGTTTAAAAAAATAAAACAGAAACAACCTCAGCTTCTCAAAAAAATTCAAAAGCAATTAATACTTTTTAAGACAAATATACGTCATCCTTCCCTACGCACTCACAAACTTAAAGGAAACCTATCTAATACCTGGAGTATTTCTGTGGAGGATAACATACGACTTATCTACGTTATTAAAGACAATAAAGCAATATTCTTAAAAATTGGAACTCATGAAGAAGTATACAGAAAGTAGGCTCTGATTACTTCCAATCCCCGCAACACAAATTAAAAAAATAACTTCCACCACTGCAGCCAGTTTGGCTTCGGGGCTAAAATCTTAACTTGCGCAGATTCCGTTGAAAGAAGATCTTTTGGTATATATATGGTATCCTCACCTTGTTTACTCATAAAAAGCTTGTCCCGTGCCTGCTCCTCCACATATTGTTGATTTGAAACTGTCTTTAACTGATTTTTTAACTCCTGATTCTCCTTTTTATCTTTCTCAACTTCATTTTTGGTGATAATCAGAACGTCTTGTTTTTGCCAAAGCGAATAAATAGATTTTACCGAATTTATAATAGAAAGTGAGGCTATAATGATAATTATTATGAATACAATTTTCTTCATTGACTTTATTGTGCCTATGTGGTATTATAGGTCTCAATACAATTTATGGCTAATGTAAATCTTCGCGAAGCACACGATCAATTCAAAAACTTTTTGAAGTCAAAAAGCCGCTCCAATGCTACAATTGTAGCATACGGAAAAGATATTGATCAGCTTATAACTTTTTTAGAAACACTTGCAAAAAATCATGTGCATGAAATTACAAAAGAAGATATTGAATCTTTCTTGGCTAAATTAACACAAGAAGGATACACCCCAAAATCAATTTCCAGAAAAATTAATTCTACCCGGACATTTTACAGGTTTTTAAAAGTAAACGAATACGTAACAGATGACCCTTCCCTTTTAGTTGCACATCCACAGTATGTTTTAGGTGCGCCAAGAATTTTAACCCCAACAGAATATAGAGCGCTCAGAGACGCAGCTAGAAATGACCCAAGAATGTATGCTGTTATCCAGCTCTTACTCCAAACAGGAATAAGAATTGGAGAATTGGCAGAACTAAGACTATCAGATATTATGCCTGAGGGATTAAAGATTAGACCGGTTGAAAAACACGAAGAAAGAATAGTACCTATGAATCAATCAGTAAGAGACGCACTTGAAAGATACCAAAAGGCCAGACCTCAGGTAAAAGACGACCATCTTTTTGTTACAAAATCAGGCAGACCTTTTCTTATTAGAAACATCCGTACAGCTGTTGAAAGATATTTTAGGCTAGCAGAAATTAAGGGTGCAAAAGTAAATGATCTAAGGCATACATTTATTGCGCATCATTTAAAACACGGAGTTTCTTTAGTACTTCTTTCTAAAGTTGTCGGACACAAAAGACTTTCTACAACAGAAAGATATCTTGAATACGTAAAAGATAGAGCCAAAGAAAACACCCACCTCACCGAACTGTAAATCTCAAACCTCAAGCAACAAGATACAAACAAATCACAATTACTAAAACTGTTACGTTTTGAAAATTATTTGTTTCTTGTAATTTGCATCTTGGAGGTTAGGGCAGTATTATTCTCGTGAAATTCTCAGCGTATTTGTAGCCTCTTTCTTTTCCAAATCTCTCTGCTCTAGCAGTTTGACGCTTTTTTAATGCCTCTAGATCTTTAAATTGACTCTTGTGTGCTCCAAGCGCGGCAAGCTTTTTATCAAATGTATCTGTTATGTCTACAATATATTCAGGGTCTGTCAAATTCATAAATAGTAATTCTTTTACTTTGTGTGGCGTCAATCCTTCACTCTCATGATTTAAATAAGTAAGTCTGTCACGGGCCAACGGAAATACACAATCCATTACTGCAACAGCGATCGCCCTGTGATCGGTATGATTAACATAACCGTCGTAATTTTCACTTGGCTTAAAAAAAAGATCAGGACTAAGAGTAATCACAATATCTGGCTTGAGTTTTCTGATGTAACGGACAATTTGCTCTTTTAATTTTTCGTCCGGAACAAGCTGTGTGTCGGCATGACTTAGAAAAAAAACTTCCGAAACTCCCAAAATTCCAGCCGCCGCTTTTTGTTCTTCTTCTCTTATTTTAATTAGTTTATCATGCGTCATTTTAGGGTCATCCGACCCTCTGCTACCGTCTGTTGCAATAATATAATAGGCTGTTGCCCCTTCTTTAACCCATTTTGCAATTGTACCGGCAGCTGTAAAATCCAAGTCATCAGGATGCGCCCCAATTCCAAGAATTACTTTTCTGTTCATACATATAGTATAGCAAATCTAATGTCTAATTTTGACAATCCTATAATAAAAAGGTAGAATATTAACCTTACTTTAATTATATCTCAATAAAAAACATATGCCATTTAAAGGTTCAGGAATACTGGAAAGATTACGCGCAATACAACCCCCTTCTTGGGAACAGGCACGTCAAAGAATGGAATTACAAGGTAGACAAAAACGTGCTGGTAATGAATTTGTGGCACAGCTGCCTAAAGAGGCTGACCAAAGGTTTCAAAATGTTTGGCGAAGTTTTGCGGAACTTGCTGCTACTCCCCGCTCATCTGGAAAAGAATATCTTGCTACAAAATATGTTTCCGATCGTGGGACAGAATATTTAAAACAAAAACTAATTTCAAATATGGAAGTCGACTCTGCAGGAAATGTTACCTGGGATATTTCTGCCTCTAGCCCTGAATACAATACGATAGATTCCTCTACAATCCTGCAGGGGCACTTAGATGCAGTATCTAAGTCGATAAATCCTGATAAAAACCCTGCTACAATGGGCATGGAATTGGAAATTATCGAGCAGGATGGCAAATACATTATTCGGTCTAAAAACCAGGAAACAACAGCTGGCATAGATAATGGCTTAATGGCAATGTATCTGCTAGAACTCCCAAAACTTCTTCAAGAGCTTCAAATACCTCACGGTAAATTAAAAATTATTTTTACAACCAGTGAAGAAAAAGCCTTAGAGGGAGCTTGGGCATATAAAGGAGACCTAAGCAAATATGCGAATTTTATCAATATAGACAGCGAAGAAGAAAGGTATATAACAAACGGCTCAGCAGCAATAGGCTTTACAGAGATAAAACTTGATATTAAAAGGACTGCTCTTCCAATCGGCGATGACATTGTCTTTAGAACTTTTTCTGTTTCTGGCCTTCATGGAGGTCATTCCGGAGTAACAATTATAGATACTCTTGGAGAAAATGCATCACGCCAAAATGCAATTCATCTTGCAGCCAACATGATTCGGCAATTTGCTCCTTCTGCTCTGGTGGCAACTGTGAACGCTGACTCTGATTTAAGAAACGCTATTTCTACTGAGGCGAGTTTTACACTTGCTCTTTCAGAAACAGATGCACAAAGACTTGATGAAGAAGCTGCAAAAACAGAAAGACTAATTAAACAAAATGGTGAAAAAGATACTGCCAAAATTACTCTTGTTGAGGCAGAAAAACCTGAAAGCGTATTAACTCTAGAAAGTTCAAATAAGGTTTTAGGTCTACTCTCTTCCCTACCATATGGAATCCCTTCCGAAACCAGTAATTATAAACCAGACCCCAATGGACCTGTGGTTATCCAAAATAGAATGAGAAAAACAGCTGATGGAAAATTTTATGAAGAAAGCGAGATTGTTCCAATCCAGACAGCGACAAATCTTGCCCGGGCCAAACTAGACTTAAATAGATTAACCCTTTCTATTGGAATGATGACAAGAAGCAGTGGTCAAAACCCAGAAGAAGATTTAAGAGGAATGCTTGGAGAAATAGAAAGAGTTGCAACAAATTTTGGGGGCAATGCGGGGCATGAAATTGGATCCCCTGCATGGAGTGCGATCCCAAATTCGGATTTATCTAGAATTACTCAAGACGTTTATGCCGCCCTTTTTCCCAATCAACAACCTTTACAGGAAGTTGTTACATTAGGAGGATTGGAAATAGCCATACTTTTACAAAAATTCCCTCATTTAATTGGCCATACCATATCTATTGGCCCTGATATTTTTGGCGCACATTCAGTTTCCGAACATAGTCCATTTGATTCCGGAGAAAGATCTTTTAAACACGTTTTGGGAATAATTAGTGCTCTTGCGGAGCGCGGGAGAGAAGAACAATCAATAATTAGGAGGCTTCCTCTTTATTAATTTCTTGTGCGCCTGGCAGGATTCGGACCTACGACACGATGTGTATAAGACATCTGCTCTACCGCTGAGCTACAGGCGCTCGTTACAAACGATACAAGATATTAGATACTAGATGTTTGTAGCTAAGAGGATATCAAATTTTTACCTTTTTGCCAAATTGTTTGTAGATTTAATTAACCCACCAAGAAGACCGGCAACTTTTTCAGACTGAGTCTGTACCTTTTGAAATTCGATTTCAGATATAAACTGTAGATCTTTTGCGTCAATAAGTTGACTTTGTACCTCTCCCAATGAACCCCTAGAATCATAATAAAATGTCAAACGATCCCTATAATGATACCAACAAAACCTTCTGCTATACATGATTCGACAGAAATTATTGCTCTTTTTATTTGAGAAGTTAAACCATATAATTCCTCTTTGGGAAATTTTTTAGTAAGAGAATAAATGAGTAAAGTAAGCGCGTGTGCTTCTTTCCAAACATCTAGATCGGTAAAATTTTTTATTATCACTAATATCTTTTATCTTGTATCAAATATCTATTTAGAACTTCGCTCTTGTAGAAATTTCCGCTTCTATCTGATGCACGTCTTTGGCATATTTTAATCGGGATAATTCTTTGATAAGCTCAGCAACTCGCGGATTCTCCATTGCTTTTTCTTTCGTCATATCACGGGTCATATCAACGGAAAATGGAGTAACAGGCTCGCCATTAACAATAGTCCTAACATAGGCATTGTACCTGTCAATATTTATTAAATCCGCTTCATTAAAAATTGGTTGGAATTCGTGTTGCAGATAATTTGCATCCTGAACACCTACTCTAAACGATGCAATTGTTCCAACGTTTCCAAATACGGCATTTTTTACCTCATCTTCCATTTGCCCTGTAAACTGGTTTGCGACAATCAGGTTAAGTTTGTATTTTCTGGCCTCAGATAAAATAACAGCAAAGTCAGGCGTTGCAAAATTTTGGAACTCATCAACATATAAGAAAAAATCTGATCGTTTTTCTTTTTCTACATCCTGTCTACTCATAGCAGCAACCAGGATTTTTGGGATTAGAATAAGTCCTAAAAAGTTAGAGTTTTCTTCCCCTACTCGCCCCTTTGCCAAATTAATAAGAAGAATTTTCTTCTTATCCATAATGTCTCTAAAATCAAATGAAGATTTTGACTGGCCGATAATATTACGCATCAACTTATTTGTCGTAAAACGCCCGAATTTTGAAACAATATAGTCAAGTACTTCTGACTTATGAAAATCACTTGTCTGGGCAATCTGGTCTGTCCAATAGCGTTTAATTATCGGGTCTGTGATTTTGGGCAAGATGTCCTGAACAAAGTTAGAATCTGTTAATGCGCGCTGCACTTCAATAAAAGTACTTCCCTCTTCATACATAACGGTAAGCATCGCGTTTCTGATACCATGCTCCAGTCTCGGCCCAACAATACCGGTCTGATGTGGATCATAAAGCTTGTAAAATAATCCTATTATTGAAGACACGACATAATGCTTTTGTTCTTCTGTATACGCCTCCATTATATTAAGTCCCATTGGCCGGCTTGTGTCTGATGGATCAAATACAATAACGTCTTCTGCTCTGCTGGCAGGGATTCTCGGCAAAACGCCTTCAACCAGATCACCATGCGGATCAATAACACAAAGTCCTTCCCCGTTATTAATGTCTTGGATAATCATGTCTTTTAAAAACTCAGATTTTCCTGTACCTGTTTTTCCGATAATATACATGTGACGTCTTCTGTCGTCTTTATCAATATAAACTTCCTTAGAAAGACCTCTAAATGTACTTTTCCCAAGATATAATCCGCTCGTTGCTATTTGTGTTGGAGCAGGAGCCCTTTTCGCGTTAAGCCAAAAAATATGCGGCGTTGTAATACTTTTGTTGGGAAAATGATAAATTGTTGCCAATTCCTCACTTGTCATTATTGATGTTTGACCTCTCATTGGCCAAAACCTGTAAACAAAGTCTTTAACAAGTAAGTTTTTAAACCAGGGCTTGGCTTTTGTAAAAGAATTTGATCCACCAAATTGACTAAATGCGCTTAATATGTTTTCCAGGTGCGCATCTGCTATGTCTTTATTTTTGGCAGACACAACAATTCTTACAGTTACATTAAAGCCTGGTTTTCCTATTTTGTTTTCAATCCCTTCGAGTTCTTTTGGGTCTGTTGAATATTTGGCTGTTTCGGGATTTGATTCAGATTTTTTTGTGCCGGAAATATGCTTACGGCCTAATTTTTTCCACTTTGGATTAGCGGGGCTTATCATAATTTGGATTGCCGCTCCTTCCCCTTCTGTCATTTTGGCCAGTACCGAAGTTAGAAGAGAAAGTCCGTCAACCGGTAAATCCTTAAATACTTTTATTGGGGAATAAGATGGCCCTTTAAGTTTTAATGGAGCAAATGCTACCTTTCCCTCTTCTGTAAAAATGTTATATTCGTTTCCAATAATTCCTTTTTGCTTGAGATCATCTTCGGAGACTTCGGTTATCTCTGCATCTGAATATGTACCGTTTATCTGCTTCTCAACAAGATCGCGCAGTTTGTTTGGAGTATGAACGTAAAAACGGATATCCCCAGGCTGTCCAACAATTTCAAAAGATATATGCGGCTGCGGATTTAGAAAAGCAAACCTTCCGGATTTTCTGATTGAGGCAAGTCCGGCAAACATTTGCTCTGCTGCGTCAATTTTTATTTCATTTTCCCGAGGCATTGTTATTTGTAAAAGCGTTGAATCCAAAGATATTTTTTCCCTTTCTCTGTAGCGGTAAAAAAGAAAGGCAAAATAACCAAGAAAAAACAAACCAAACCCAACAGCACCAATAGCTACAACTGTTGATATCAAAAGAGCAAATACTGTTACCAATCCTTGTGTACTTAATAAATCTGTAATGTTCATTATTTGTTACTTGCTTCTTTCTCCTTCATTTTAAATTGTCGGAGAATTAACATTGCAAGCCAAAGCATTGCATTGCCCGTATTTTTAAAAATCAAAGGTCCTTTAACTGTTTTTTCTGCCTCCTCTAAGGCTAAAGGATACTTAATTTTTTGCACGGGTTTTGTATCAACAGGAATCGACTCCATTGATTTTTCAATCCCGGCAATTTTATCTTCTATTGTTAATTTTGGTTCGTTAACAGTTTCCTTTATCCCTGCCTCTTCAACTTCCGGTTCAAGTTCCATTGATTTTTCCGAAGGAGCCGCAAATTCACTTGAAGTTATAGATGGAAGCGGCTCCTGCTCTTTTACAGGCGGCGTACTTTGTTGTTGAGGAAACACTTGCGGCTGCTGTTGTGGAGCTTGAGATACCTGTCCATTTTGAGAAGCATCGTAAGACTGAGTATTTTGCTGCTGAGATTGATCTTGAACAACTCCTGCTTTAGGAAACTCCACTAAAGTCTGCCCATTACCATCTTGGGATTTGGGATTTGGGATTTGGGATTTATTTTGATCATCCATGGTAATCTTATGATACCATCTTTACCTATAGCTAACAATAAAAAAATCTTCACAGAATCCTTACAGCTTTTATATTTGGAATTTGATTTTTAATTATTTTTTTGTAGTATTTATTACTGCCTGGTCCATATGATTTCCTTCTTTTTAACTTTAAAATTAGCAAAACGGCTCATTGTAAAAAATAGATCCGACAACCTATTAAAATAAATTAAAACTTCTTTTTCTATGTCATTATCTTGAGCCAGTTCAACAATTCGTCTTTCCACTCTTCTTACAACCGACCGGGCAACATGGAGTAAGCTTCCAACCTTACTCCCTCCTGGTAATATAAAGTTTGATAAAATTGGCATTTTACCAGTCATTTCATCTATAAATTTTTCAAATTCTGCGGTATTTTTTGAAAGTTTGATGGAAAGTTTTGCGTCTTTTGTAACCGATGGATTTGCAAGATATGACCCTATGTCTAAAAGATCATTTTGAATTTTCTCTAAAATGTTTTTGAATTTTAAGTTTTTACCTTGAATTTCTGCAATAATAACTCCAAGATTCGAATTTAACTCGTCAATCGTCCCGTATGTTTCAACTCGTGGATGGAATTTTTTAACGCGCCTTCCATCAAAAAGCGAAGTCATACCCTTATCCCCTGTTTTTGTATATATTTTCATAATTAAAATTCTTTAGTAAATTATAACTGGACACGAAAGCAGGATATGAAATTTTCGGAGTTCGCATCTTGCGAGCAAGATATTTGTTTATGGATAGAAAATGTGTTTTCGCGCTGCAATTGCGGAACAAGAAAATTTTATGTCCGACTTAAGTGTTTTGGGACTAAAAAAATTGTCATTTAATTTATGCTCTTTTTTGCACCAAAAAATTTTTGTTTTTGAACTGCAATCCAGTTTGTCATGATTATCTATAATTTTAGCATTCAGAATATCCACAGCTGTAACATTTTTTGCATCCTTCTTCGTATGCAAAACTTCCCGTCCCGCATTCAGGACATATATCAAAAATATTGGTTGCTGAAAGCGACTCTGACGCATGGACTAAGGTTAACTGCTGCGTGTTTTCTGCCTGTTCATTGTCTTCATCAACATCAGAAACATGTACTCCGTTTGTTTTTTCACTAGCTTCAATTGGCGCGCTCGCCATAACCTCCTCAATTATTTTTTTATCCATAACTTTTCCGTTTACCGCAAAACCAAAGTGCTGTGACAAAACTTTTGCAATAGCATCGGGCAAAGAGCGCACTCTGTTTGGACCAAATCCAACACTTCTTGCCCCACCTATCCCTGCCAATTGTGCAACAATTTGTCTAACTCTTTCTCTTGCCGGCAACATACCGTTTAAACGAAGGTTTAAAGAAATCATTCTTCCAATCGCCTCTGCCATCGCGCCAACATCTGATCCCGATTTTCCAATCGTCACAAATACTTCAAACGGTTCTTTTGTTTCCGTGTGGTTGATTGTAATAAATGTATCCCCGACAGGTGATTTTGCTTCATACGTAACACCCTCCACTTTTGTTGGCCGCATCATAACCGGCATAATCGGAAGAGCCTGCTGATGAGATATTTCCGCTTCTTTCTTCTCTTCCTTTTTTTCCTCAACCCGCTCCAAAACTCCCTGGCGCGAACCGTCTCTCATATATGTAACTCCTTTAAGCCCGTAGTCATAAGCTGCCATGTAGAGTGTTTTTACATCTTCAACCGTATGGGCATTTGGAGCATTAACTGTTTTTGAAATGCTCGAGTCAATATATTCCTGTGCTACAGCCTGAACTTTAACATGTTCCAAAGGAGTCAGATCGTTAGCCGATGCAAAATAATCCGGCTTTTCAACATCCTTATGGGAATCTTTCCATATACCAAACAGTGGGTGGTATACAATCTCTTCTCCGCCTCTCCAGCGTCTTAAGAAAGAGAATTCGTAAACTGGCTCAACCCCTGACGAAACTCCCGAAACAAGTGAGGTTGTGCCGGTTGGCGCAATTGTTAAGAGTACTGCATTGCGAATTCCCTGTCTGGTAATTTTTTGCTGTAATGTTTTTGGAAGGGCTTTAATATGATATCCTTGCATGTATTTTGCTTTATTGAATTTTGGAAATACTCCTTTTTCTTTTGCAATATCACTCGACGCATCATACGCACTGTCTCTAAGGGTTTTGAAAATCTTTTCCAGAACAGTTACCGACTCTTCAGATCCATACCTTACCTGCATTTTAATAAGAGCATCACCCAAACCCATTATTCCAAGACCGGTCCGTCTTATATCTTTTGCAATTTTTTCATTTTCTTTAAAGAAGTAATAGGTTTGGTCAATAACATTATCCAAAAACCTCATTGCAACTTTTACGTCTTTACTAAATGATTCGTAGTCAAATTTTCCTGGTTTGTCTTTTGTCAAATCATCCCCTTTTACATATGCTGAAAGATTCATTGCTCCAAGGTTGCAAACCGCCCAGGGCCCAAGAGGTTGTTCGCCGCATGGATTTGTTGCAACCAAACGCTCAAAATACCATGTGTTACTTCTTTTGTTAGACCGTTCCATAAAATGGAGGCCAGGCTCTGCAGATCTCCAGGCAGCTGTACAAATTAAGTCCCAAAGCGCCCTTGCTTTTACTGTTTTATATACTTTTATTTTTCCACCCATTTTTTTCCATAAATCTATTTCCCCGTTCCATTTTTCATCGTATTTAGGGTCGTCAATATCGGGATAAATTAAATCCCAGTCTTTATCTTTTTTAACAGCTTCCATAAACGCGTCGGATACACAAACGGAAAGGTTTGCTCCGTTTATTTTTGAAAGATCCTGTTTAACTGTAATAAATTCTTCAATATCCGGATGCCAATCCCAAAGCATAAGCATTGTTGCTCCCCTTCTTGTACCGCCTTGCTGTACAACATCATGCGTTGCATAAGAAAAAAGCCCGGCCCACGTAACAGGACCGGAAGATGTTCCGTTTACTTTCCTAACTCTTGCTCCTCTTGGGCGAAGAGAAGAGAGGTTGAGCCCAACTCCGCCGCTTCGTGATTGTATCTCCACCAGTTGTTTTAAAGAGTCCAAAATCCCTTCCCTGCTGTCTTTAGGGGATGGAATAACAAAACAATTAAAGTAAGTTACCTGGTAATTTGTTCCTGCGCCGCTGTAAATTCTTCCACCAGGAACAAACTTAAAATCTTCCATAACATTGTAAAATTCTTTCTCCCATTTTTTGCGGTCTTTAACTTTTTCATTTTGCGCAATTCCAAAGGCAACCCTTTTCCAAGCTTCTTCAGGAGTATGTTCGGATAAAGAACCATCCTTATTCTTTAAAGCATAGCGGTCAAGGAAAACCTTTTCCCTGATTGTCCCGACAAAATCTTTTAATTTGGTTTGGAGAATTACTTTTTGTTCTTTTGGATGAACTTTTTCAGTTGTTTTAGAATCCGCTTTTATATTTCTTTGTTTCTTATTTTTCATAATTTCTTTACCCTGAACCCTTTCCCCTATATTTATTTTATTAACTTTTTAACTTCCCTTTCAAAATCTTCGATGTCCACAAATCTTCTAAAAACGCTTGCAAATCTTATGTATGCCACCTGATCTATTTTTTTTAACTTCTTTGCAATTATGTCCCCTATTTCTTTACTTTTAATTTCTACGCTGTCGTTATTTCTTAACTCTCTTTCTAAGTCTGTTACTATTCTTTCAACTGCATCTACCGATACTTTTGTTTTCTCACACGCTGTGAGAACTCCTTTTCTTAATTTATCGCGGTCAAATTGTTCACGCCGCCCGTCTTTTTTAATAACGTAGAGATTTACATTCTCTACTCTTTCGTATGTAGTAAAACGCTTACTGCAACTAAGACAGGATCTTCTTCTTCTAATACTACCTAGTTCTACGTTGTCTCTTGTCTCAACAACTTCTGTTTGTGTGCTTCCGCAATATGGACACTTCATAAGTAAATCTCAAATATTCAATGTCAAATTTCAAATACCTTTTGGAAATTGAATATTTGATATTGGTATTTATTTGATATTGTATCCCTTTCCTATATGTAGTGTCAAATAAATAGTAGAGCCACTATACATGGGGTGTCAACTAGCAATTAATAGATCAAAACCGGTCAAGTGGTAAATTTAGCCTCAAATCACTTTCTTAGGTAATTTTCAGATTTTTCTTGAGTAAAAACCATGTACAAAATCAACAATTGCTTACTAGTTTTTGTTGATTAGAGCATCTACCTCTTTCTCAATTTGCATTGCTCTTTGCTCTTCCTGCTTTAAACTGTTAAGTAAATTTCCATTTGCCTTTTTCTCTAAACTTTGTAAAACCTGTATATGTTTTTGAGTGCTGGATTTTATTTTACCCAAAAACATTGAACCGTCTTCCCCTTGCTTTGCAGCAAGATTAATCTCGTTTAAACTGTCAAATAGATAATTATTTCCTTTTGATATAACCGAACTGATGTCGTCTGTTTTTCTTGGGTTTTGATCAAAAAGATACATTCCTGCAGACAATCTTTTGTCTGCTTGCAATACATCAAATTCCGCTTTTTTTAACGGGTCGGAGATCAAAAATAAAATAATCCTGTCTCTCATAATTTTTAAAATATAAAAAGGATTTCCGGGCAAAATCCCCGGATATGGAAGAGCATAATTAATGGAATCAGGTGTAGGAGTTGGGGTTAGCGTTGGATTTTCCTGTGCAAAAGAAGATGAAGAAAAAACACTATAAAATAACAAAAAAACAAAAAAAATGTAAACTATTTTTGCTTTACCTATATTTTTAATTAAAGTAAATGAATACATAATTTTATCTTTTTCATTTTTCACTTTCATAACCCAATTTCGGCAACACAAGACGCAATGTTTCCTCTTTATCATGCGGGTAAGTATTAACTACCAAGTCATAATATTTTTCATCCCAATAAGTCCAATTTGGATCACTTGGTGCATATAACCTTCGCCATTTCTCTATGTCGTTTTTCTCTCTTTGGATAACTTCATCTTTTGCCAAAGTTATTGCCAAATGTTCTCTGTTTACTAATCTGTCTATTCTTATTTGAGTTTGATCATTTCCGTTTTCATCTTTGCATAAAACTAAAACTTTAAATACTCCATCAATCCCTTGGGCGTTAAACCCTGCAAGTTTTGTTTCTAAAATTAAATGCTTGCCGGTTTTTAACATATGTTTAAGGGAACGGTCAAAATCTTCATCTTCTGCATCTGGTCTTAAGTTTGTGTCCTTCTCAGAAACTCCCATCTTGCTTCTTACCGCTTCCCAAAAAATTTCCCCTCCTTCAATATGGCGCCAGCCTAAAACTTTTGAAATATTATGAGCAAGGGTTGTACTGCCCGAAGCTATTCTACCTGAAACAGTGATTATTCTGATGTTTGGAAGGTCAACAGGCTTATCCATAAGTCAAAACTCAAAATGCAAAAGTCAAAATTACAATTCAAAAGTAAAAAGTGGCAGAAAATGAAAACTTTTAAATTTTAATTTTAATTTTTGACTTATGACTTTTAACTTTTTACTTTATCCCCTACCATTACTACTTCTTCAACAAGCCTGTTTGTATATCCCCATTCGTTATCATACCAGGCAATTACCTTAACCAAATTTCCCCCAACAACCTGCGTTAACGAAAGATCAACAACTGATGAGTGGTCATCGCCAACTATATCGGAAGAAACAATCGGATCATTTGTTACTTCCAAAATCCCTTTAAATGCCTCAGACTTTGAAGCTTTTACAATTGCCTCATTAACTTCATCTTTTGTAACGTTCTTTTTAAGAAGGAATGTAAAATCCGAAAGTGACCCGACAGGCGTTGGAACACGTATTGAAAGTCCGTTAAAAAGCCCTTCCAATTCCGGTACAACTTTTGCTGCGGCTTGCGTTGCTCCGGTACTTGTCGGAATTATATTTAAAGCGGCAGATCTAGCTCTTCTTGGATCTCTGTGACCACCATCCAAAAGCTGCTGGTCAGATGTATATGAATGGATTGTTGTCATCATTGCTTTTTCAACACCAAACTCATCAACCATAATTTTTGCGACGGGGGAAATGCAGTTAGTTGTACAAGATGCATTGTTAATAATTGTTTCTCCTTTATAATCGTTGGAATTTACGGATAAAACAAAAGTTGGGGTATCATCTTTTGCAGGCGCACTCATCACAACTGCTTTTGCACCGGAGTCTATATGTGGCTGCGCTTTTTCCTTTGTTAAAAGTTTTCCTGTACAATCTATTACGACATCAACTCCTACGTCTTTCCACGGAAGAAGTGTTGGATCTTTTTGGGAATAAACAGGGATTTTATTGTCATCAACAATTAAGTTTCCCAGAAAAAAATCTGTTTTGTCTTTTTGCGCGTGTGGTTCAATGGAAATATTATAATCATGCAGTACACCGTAATTGCTGTCATATTTGAGAAGATACATCCACCCTTTTAGATCTGTTGAAGATCCTGCGTTTATTGCAACTACTTCTATTTCCTTTAAATGTTTTTTTAGGATAACGCGGTGTGCTACCCTGCCAATTCTGCCGTATCCGTTAATTGCAACCCTGATCATAAGTAATTAAAAGTATACAAATCTTTTTTATTAATTGCAACGATCTAAATCCTAACGATAGTCAGTAAGTCGGATTAATCTGAATG
The DNA here is from genome assembly GCA_025451195.1 of Candidatus Microgenomates bacterium. Classification (GTDB taxonomy): domain Bacteria; phylum Patescibacteriota; class Microgenomatia; order Levybacterales; family UBA12049; genus JANWKV01. Next base: position 38,583 of record JANWKV010000057.1, read on the forward strand.
CAAAAGATCTGATAATACTGATTTTTCTGATATTCTGACACACCGAGTACTATCTGAATATCTTACTCTAATCTGTGAATTCCTGTACAAACATTTCCCCGTAAATTCCCGCATCAATTACACCAACACCAATTTGGTAGAAATTTTTTGAGAGAATATTTGCCCTGTGTCCGGGGCTTTCCATAAGCCCCTGCATTGCAAGAGTAACGTTTGGAGATAAAGCCAGATTTTCCCCGGCAAATAAATATTGAATATTTGCCTCGCTCATTCTGTCAAATGGAGATTTTCCGTCTAAGCTGTAATGCGAAAAATATCCTTTTTTGAGCATATCCTGAGCATGTTCTCTTGCTATTTTGGAAAGATTTTCATTTATCGTAAGCTGGGAAAGGCCTTTTTTTGCCCTTTCATAGTTAACAAGGGTTACCATCATATTTTCTGAATATGTATCTATTTTCCCGTTTGCAAAAGTAAAATGTAAAGCCATTGATTGTTTTTCCTCCTCTGGGGCTGTTACAAAAGTTAATTGCGGTACGTCTTTTTCTCCTAAAAAAGACACCAGGATTTTTTCTGCGTTCTGGGCACTTCCTATAAGAGTGTTTCCGAATGAGGATGTTGCTATTTCGTGCTTAAGAACAGGTGAAAAGGGAAAACTTACAAACACAATAAGAAAAAACGTGGTCAGTAAAAGGCCTGAAAAAATCCCAGGGATAATTCCAAAAATTCTATTGGTGTGCTTGAATATGTTTGTCTTGGCAAAAGATGCACCGTGGATTTTTTTAACAAGCAAACCAATTATTATCCTTGAGATAACCTCAACTATCACCGCAATAAAAATAAATGAACTTGTGTATACAATCCCTTCCGGTAAGTGGAAAAATCTGACAAATACTCCTCCGAATATTCTGTACAGTAAAAGCGCGATAAAAAACGAAACGGAAAACGCGCAAATATCAAGTATGGAAATAATAA
>JANWKV010000058.1 GCA_025451195.1 Candidatus Microgenomates bacterium
ATAGCATCTTTTTTTGAAACAGATATTCAGGGAGAGGAAATAAATTTAGACACCGCAAAATTACAGCAGGGCATTTTATCAGTAATTGCTTCTCAAGATGCAGATAATAATCAGATCGGAATAATTGCGGGTGCTTTACGACAAATTGATAGCGCGTATTTTCAAGTAACCCCCGAAGTAATTTCCCCGTTTATAGCCGAACTAGTTGCGAATGGAAGGCTTAGAAGCATTTCTTCTAGAAGACAAGCAGGAGAAGGCGTTTACGAAGTAGCTGAAGATAGTGTGCAAAATTATCTTTTTTTGGCAGAGCTTTTGGAGAAAAAAGGAAAAATCCATCCAGAGCTTGCAAGTAAATTTTTAAGGCATGCTCTTTCTGTTGGAGCTGTGCTTACATCTAGGGGAGAAGTTGCAGCAATTTTTGTTCCGCGTACAGAAAAATATGCTCCGTTAACTTCAGATAATCAAATTTATTCTGGATTGAGAAGAGTTATTCGTGCGTTGCTGGATGATAAATCATCAATTTCCCCCGAACAGGCAGAAGGCAGAAATTTTGTTCTTGTAAAAAGTGAAAAGGCGCGAGCGGGTATAAAAACAGAGTATGGTGACGCAGTAAGGTATGTATTTAACAGAAAAAACTTAAGATATGCATCATTGCAGCAGGCTATAAAACAAGTATTAAAAAATGCTCATGAATCAATAGGAAGTGTTGTTTCGGAAGCAAATCTTATATTGGCCGCGGATTCAATTTTTAAGAGTGTTTCAGGAGAAAACTAAGGCACCGCTTTATCAGGTTATTTTATTTTAGAATATTGCAAGTCTTTCTTTCTATTTTTGCTTCTTCTTTGTATTTTGGAAGACTAGATAAATTAAAGATCGATCAAATCGGATAATTGTTTCGGTAGTTTAGGTTTTGTTTCTTCTCGTAATTGTTCAATGGGTAAATATTCTGCGAGGTTTAATATATTATCTGCCAATTTTGAAAAAGCCGCGTTTCTTTTATTTCTTACTTCTTGAGCCTGAGAAAGTTCCATTGCTGTAAGTTCTCCGCTTACAAATCTGTTCCCGGGATATGCACTTTCACTTAATCCTGTTTGTATTCTCCCTTTTCCCCAGGGGGCAAATGTATCTAAAGCTCCTGATACGAAAACCCTTGTATCCGGATAAATCTCCCTTAACAAATACAAGGTGTGTTTAATTGTTTTTCCGGTATCCACGAATTCGTCAACTCCCAAAACAGACTGTCCTTCTTTTAAATTAAATCCATGCCTTTTTCTTAAATCTTCAATCTCTGAGGTTCTAGGAGATGGAAGAGTGTCATCGTTTGTCCCATCTTTTATTCTTCCTATATTTATTGAGCCTATCTGGGGAGGCTCAATTCCCGACTGTAATCTTTCCCAGGCAATTCTAAATAAGTCGCCCATAGGAATACCCGATCTTTCTGTAAATACAACTGCCCCGACATTATTTGCAATACAAATGTTTATTAATCTAACAACACCATTTGCTAAATTTTCCATTGCTGAAGGCCACTTTTCCTCAAGAGGTTCTCTTTGTCTTTGCGTTTGGGGAAATATGGAAAAATCTTCAAGTGAAATCCCTTTGCTAATTTGCAGAGGAGTATGGGGTTTTAGTCTGATTCCTGTCCTTCCCGCAAACTCTTTTGTTGGAACTCTTTGGATTCTTTCTGTCATAAGACGTATTAAATACTTCTAATTTTCATTTAAACTTAGGAGCAAATAAAGGAAAGTTCCTCAAGAAGAGATTTTTTTTCTTCGGATGATAAGCCTAATAAATTAATTTTTTCTTGGTTTTTATTAAGGTCTTCGCATAAAACTATCCCTTTTGACAGAAGAGTCTGTTTATTTGAGTTTGAGAGACTAAAAAGAGCAGTAATTGGATGAAGTTTATGCTTTTCGATTAACTCCCTTAGGCTTTCGTTATCCGGATAGCCCCACGTTATAATTTTCATGCCAACGCATGCAGCGTACGCGATTGCATCTACCGTAGCCTTAGTATTTGTAATAAGCCAAACCTCAGTAAAGCCATTTTTCTCTTTTACATCCTCATACCGTGATTTTGTATACATTGGTACATGTACATTAGTACGGATTCCCATTTGATTATGAAATTTTGCCTCAACAAGAATTTTTGTTGGAATTACGGTATTTTTCTCCGCAATCACATCTATCTCATGGTTTATACATTTTCCTTGTAAAATTGTCCGTGTTTTTGTTTTATAACCTTCATGTTCGAGTATTTTTGCAACGAAATCTTCAAATGGGTATCCGGTTGGGCCTAAATCCATTATCGCCTGTTTTAACATATATCTTGTTTTTTGGTAAGGCTCTTCTGATTTCCCCAAAAATTCCCCGATATGTTTATAAATTTCTTCTGTAGTAATGTTTTCGTGAAGCTTTTCTTTTACATGATTTAAAACAAGAGATCTGAGACTTTCCGGAATACCTGCTCTTTTAATGGAATTCATTAATTTTTCTTCGGAAAATTGTTCTTTGTCTCCGTTTGCTTTAATTATATTTACCATAATAGAATTCTATTCACTGGAATGATTTTTTGCAAATCAACTGCCAAAAAGCTGCTGGAAAAACGGTAAAAACGAGCGCGTTTTTTTGAGTTTTTTATGAAAATTTAAACTTTTCTTGGCAAAAGCTATAAAGTCTCCTTCTGAAAACAATTCCGTATACGTGGGGTCGTAAACTAATTTTTTTGCCATTTCTTTTTGTTTTTCAAGGGAAGGCTGTGCAAACGGGTCGTTTAACAAAAATACAACAACGTCTGCCTCCCCCACTCCATTTGGAATTGTAAATATTTTCTGCCTATGAGAAAGATGTGAGCCAACGTTATTTGTTGCTGTTATACTATAACGTGTTGGAATGTCTTGTAAAAACAAGTCTACATCGTTTGCATAAGGAAGTTGTTTTGTAAACATATCTATGTTTGCAAGTTTTGCTCCGGGTAAAGGGCCGTAAAAATAAGCCGCAAAAATCGTACAGGACAGTATAATAACAGATAGCACATTGGCCGATAAAAAAGGAAATTTATAAATTGTTCTTTTTGCGCCGTATATTGAGGATATAAAAATAAAGGGAAAAATAACTGAAGTATATTGATAATATATTTCATGAAGCTGGGCATTGTTGCTCAAAAGATCAATCGCGAAATCAGGCATTGCGCCTATTAAATAAAGAGGAGATAAAAAAGGGAGAAAAGCTAAAGGGAAAAAAAGCTGGAAAAGAAAAAGAGGTCTGTTGCCCGCAAAAATTGTTCTTATTGTTTTTTGAGGAGAAAGAAAAATATTGGCAACTACACTCTTGGCAGATGTGCCAAAATCCGAGTAATATGAAAGCGCAAAGTGAGTTCCCCCGTGAGCCTGTGGAATTGCCTTGAAAAATATGTAATAAAAAGCACAAGCAAATAACGCAAATATTGCAGATCCTAATATTCTTCTTTTATGAAAAAAGAAAATAAATAACCCAAAAAGTGAGCAAACCAGCCAAACCTGCTCTTTCGTTAAAGCCGCCAATAAAAGAAGGATTAACATAATAAGATATTTCTTATGATGCATAAAATAAAACGCCCCAAGTAAAAATGTGGTTGCTAAAGTAACCGCATGAAAGTCAAAAAGATTAGAAAACTCAAGAGCAGGACTTAAAAGGAAAGAAAAGGCAAGGATAAGAGATAATGTTTTGTTTTTTAAAACGTCTTTTCCCAGAAGATAGACAAATAAAGCTCCAAAAGCAATTACAGCGGTTTGTATAAAAAGGAGCATCCTGGGGTCTTGCCAAAGCAAATAAAAAGGGGCAAGCAAAACCAAAATAAAATCCGCGTGAACGCTAAGACGCGAAACAATATTTGTTCCGTCCGGGTTTGTGAGCTGGAATATTCTTCCGTGGGCACTATTCCAAACGGTTTGATCCATATTTCCAAGATCAAACCTGCCGGTAAAAAAATTAGAATATCTTAAAAAAGTAGCAATCGTAAAATAGCAAATATAAATTGCTATTGAGATAAATAAAAGAATTTCATATTTATTTCTTCCCGTGAATTCCTCGATTCTTTTGACAAGGATATTTTTACTGTTATGCCAAATAATAACCAAAGCTAAAAAAATAAGTTCGGCAATGATTAATATTATTCTTGCAAAAAGAGATACTACAGCAGCCAGAGGCACAGAATATAAAAATCTGGAAAGACCAGCAGTCATTACAGCTTCTCTCACTCCTATTCCCATTGGCGTCACAAAAGAAATGTAACCTGCAACAAACGAGAATGTAAAAAACCCTATAAGGGTTAAAATATCAGGAAGATACAAATAACTAATTGAACTTATTGTTAAATACGTACCAAGCCCAAAAAAGAAAAAAGATAATGTCATGATTACTAAAAGTAAGATATTGATTTTCTGATTTTTCCAAAGCGAAACAACAACCGAACCGCAAGTTAAGATTAGAGCCGCAAAAATAAGTAAAACTTTAAAAGGAAAACCCGAAAGTAACCCGTAAGCTATAAAGTTAAGACTTAAAAGAGAAATAATTAAAGTAGAACTTACGGTAAATTGAGCCTCTATAATAGTTGAGGAAATTACGGTTTTCTTACTAATTCCCTTTTCACCAAACTTATGAAGGCGTCCAACAAATGCCCAGATATTTCCCGGTACAAACCTTTTAAATTCAGACAGACCCCATATATACGAGGTTTCTTTTAAAGACAAACTGTGGCCTTTGGATAAAAGGAGCCTTTGGAAAAAAAGCGCTCTTAGGAAAAAATAAATCAATAAGCTAGTTATTCCAACTGCCAGAAGAAAGGGGTTAATGTTTGAAATGCTTTGCGAAACAATAGAAATTTTCGGAGAAATCAGCTTAAAGAGAAAAAATAAAGCAATGACTGAAAGAGGCCACCCGATAAAAAATTTTATGAGTTGTAAAATTTTTTGTTTCATTTAATGTGACGAGGCACTTGAACTTGCAACAGGGGTTGGTGTTTGAGTAACCTGCGTATTTGTAACATATTCAAAGTCTCTGATAATAGCTTTAGTATCGCTGTTTACCAAGCTTTTCACCTCTAATGTAAAAGTATTACTTCCCTGAGGAACATTATATAAACAAACAGAATTGTTGGAATAGTTGGAAAAATTGCCGTTATTAATTTTATATGCCCAAACTACGGAACAATAATTCCCCTGAGTATAGTTTATGCTTATGCATAAAGGATTATCCGAAACAGTCTGGTTTTCTTGCGGATATGTTATATCTATTGGTCCAATGCCTTTTATACAAGTATCAGGATTTGGCGTTGGGCTGGGAGTAACGGTAGCTGCAGTAGGTGTTACCTGTATTGTGATTATTTTGGTTTGGGGAGATTCCCCGGCTTGCAGTGTTTGTTTTGTTTGCGCAACCGGAGTAGCAGTTGGAGTTGGAGTTACGCTGGATTTTCTTGACTCCAAATTTGAAAGGTTAATAACTAAAACAGTGATAAGTACAGGAATAGTTAGCATTGCGGCAAGGAAATCCAGGTGGGGTTTTCTTAAAGGCAGTTTTTTAATAATTTGTTTTGTTTTCTCCATGTGTGCCATAGTTTTTTTGTTTTGTGAGGTTTTATATACTACTCACAATTAAAAAATTAGGTTATAATTTCTTCTGGACAAATTTTGTTTCCTTTGGACACAAAATACAGTAAGAAGAGTATAACAAAAAAAACATCAGGTATTCCACTTTAATTGAATTGCTGCCCGAACTCTGTTAAAATTTAAGCATACTTTAGGCTATTTAAAAGTAGCTGAAAAGCACCCTTAGCTCAGTGGATTAGAGCACTTCGCTTCGGACGAAGGGGTCGGGGGTTCAAGTCCCTCAGGGTGCGCACGCAGGTGCTTAAAATTTAAATGAAATGGTATCTTTATATAGTTAAGTGTTCGGATGAGTCTTTATACACAGGTATAACCCTTGATATAAAAAGGCGCATTAATCAGCACAATGCAAAAAAAGGAGCAAAGTCTTTAATCTGGAAATTGCCGGTGGTACTAATGTATAACGAAGAGCATGTTGATCATAGAAGTGCTGCTAAGCGTGAAATTGAAATAAAAAGTTGGAAAAGAGAAAGAAAACTAAAGCTTATTGGCGCAAAATGAGTTTGTTATTCTATGATGTCTGCCATATTTTCGTGCATACCGGATTTTTCTTCAAGATCTGCTGCTGTTGACGCCTTTGGGTAGTTTGATTGAGGCCCTGATTGTGGTGAAATATCCGCAGAACCATCAATTTTGGTCTCACCTGGTTTATCTGCCACTCCATGTATCTTTGTGTTTGCATTTGTAACTCCTGTTATTTCTGCTCCTATTGAAGTTGAAGAAACATTTTTATTCCTTTCTATTTCTTCCAAAGGATTACTTTGTCCTTTTTCATCTCCCGTGTTTATAGAAATTGCGTGTAAAGTAGAAGGAGGAGCTACAATATGTGACTCATTATTATCTTCATTTGGCAATTTTATTGAATGCATTGGTATGCTATTTACATTAGATCTTTCTCCGGTTTTATCCAGGTGTACTTTGATTTCCGGAGCAGTTTTTAGTGACGTGTCATGGAAGCTTTTATCAATCGGGTTAGAATGGGGAGAATGTTGAGAAGCTTGATTGTGTAGAAAAGATTCGCTTTTACTTCCGGGATTTGTTTTTGTAGACGTTGGATTGGCGTTATTTCCGTTGAGTATTATTTGCGGGTTTTTAATAAAAGAGGTCATTCGTTGCGCAAAACCGGCTGAGGGCATTGGGTTTTCATTTGTTCGTGTTTGTGAAGAGCCGGGTTGGGAAATATTTCCGCGCATAACGTTATTTACCCAACTGAGTTTTCCCTTAAGGTAGCTGAAATGCTCGTCTTCTACAGATAAAGTTACAACGTAATCCAGGAATATTCGCAAAAGTAAAAAAGGCAAAAGTATAACAGCCCAAAGCATAATTAGGGCAACAATATATTGAATAAAAGTGTTGTTGTTGTTAATGCTGTTTACGGCAGGAGAAACTCCCGGTCCCGCAAGTAAAATATTAGTTGCGTTCGGGTAAACTTTTGTGCTTAGAGTACCGGGATTTGCAATAAAATCAAAAGGCAGTATCCCGATTTTGCTTTTCCATAAAACAAGAAGGCCTGAGAGAAAAAGCATAAATAAAGGTGCGTATAAAAGCCAGCGGAATAACTCCCCTATCCAAATTTTTGCCGTGTTTCTGAGAGGGACATATAGAATTAAAAGCGGGAAAATGGGAGAAATAATAATGAAAAACCACAAAATAACTTTGCGGACAAGAAGAATTCCTCCCATCACGTAGTATGTGATTGCTGTAATCTTTACAAGATTAATGGTGATAAAAGCGGATTCGTCATAAGCCATTCCCGCTATCCTTGATCCAACAAATGTTTTGTAATCGGGAACGGCAAGAAGATCAGCTTTCGAAATTGGCGCGCCGCTTGGGTTGTGCACAAAAAATCCCTGGACAACATCTGTAAGTTGGTACAAAATTTGTAAAAGCGCAAAAGAAAATGTTACAAGAATTAAGATAAGAATAAACCTGTTTATAAACTTCCAGACGGTAAGATTTGTTCCGTGGCTGATAATAATAACAAATGCCGCGGATAAAATAACAATCAAAAGCATTGCATAGACGACATTTCGTACCTGTGCCCAGTAACCTGACAGATAGGAGTCGGAACCTGTTTGCGCCCAAGCGTAATTCTTTAAATTCCAGTCTACAAAATCTGCGGCACGTGCTGCTGTTTTACCCGCAAAATTTACATCGGCGTCGGGAACAATATTCCCGTCCGGGGCCGGCGAAACATTTATAACCGGAATCGCCGGGTCTGCAAAAACAACTTGAGGTCTTGCGAAAGATACTCCCAAAACAGAAACAATAAAAATAAAACAAAATACTAGCGGCGGGCAGATTTTTTTCATTTTATTTTGAAAATCCAGGTAACTGCAAAATATCGACTGCAACAATTTCGTAAAATATTACTGCAAAAATGGCTATAAGTATTCCAATAATTGCGTATACAATATAACTCTTACCCTTCTTAAAAGTTGTAACGTTTCCTTGAGATGTTAAAATAAGATAGCCTCCGTAAATAATTGCCAAAAGTGCAACGCCTCCAATTAGACCAAGTCCCCACCTGTAAATTTCAGAAGCAAAACCTCCGGGACTATTTGGAATACAACCAAGTGCAGTTTGAGTTTCTGTAGACAGACACATACTTTAAATATAGCACACAATTATTGCAACCAATATAAATAGTTTAATTTATTCTTTTGCATAAGTTTTTTTGTTTATATACAATAAATTTATGCGCAAACTATTAAATAAAAGTGAAATTATTATTCTTACTTTTTTAATAGCTTTTGCCCTTTTTTTAATAGGGGGAATAAAAATTAATCCGGACCCAAATCCAATTGTACAGTCCTTTAACGGATGCAGTGAAGCTCCAACAATTCCTAAAGATTATCCTCCAAACAACACAAGAATAGGTAATGTTTTACCTGTCCCTGCGTACGTGGTTTTGGGAAGCGGAAAATTCACGATAAATTCGACTACCCAGATTTATGTAAATCCTGCCACTACAGAAGTGGTAAATATCGGAAACTATCTTCAGTCAAAATTACAGCCTTCTACTGGATTTTTTAGTTTACCTGTAGAAAGCACAAGTACTCCCCCAACTACAAACGGATCTATTTATTTAACAACCGAAGGCGCAGACCCGTCTCTTGGTCAAGAAGGTTACAAGCTTGAGGTTAACAATACAAAAGTAGTTTTAACCGCCTATACAACTGAGGGATTATTTAGGGGAATTCAAACAATCCGCCAGTTATTGCCTCCGCAAATAGATAATCAAGGCAAAGTTTCTGGAATTAGTTGGACAATGCAAACAGGAACAATTATTGACTATCCAAGATTTTCTTACCGGGGACTAATGGTAGACGTTGCAAGGACCTTTGTATCTGTATCTGATTTGGAAAAAATAATTAATGTTTTGGCGGAATATAAAATTAATTGTTTGCATATTCACTTAACAGATACGCAAGGATGGAGGCTTGCGATAAACAATTACCCCAACATTGTTGGGGGAGATAATCCCGGGTACTACACCCAAGACGAATATAAACAACTTGTTTCATATGCTCAAAAAAACTATATTACTGTCATTCCAGAAATAGACATGCCTGGACATATACGCAATTGTTTCTCGCTTAAGGTAACATGTAGTGATTCTTCTCTTACACCTTCAAACGCAACAAACGCATTTATTAAAACTGTTTTGCAAGAAGTTGCCGCTCTCACCCCAGGTAGCTATATTCATATAGGCGGAGACGAATATACAAAATATGGAGGTAATTATCCGGACTTAATTACTTTAGGAAACTATATTCAAAATACGGTTAATGGTCTTAAAAAAATAATGATTGGATGGAATGATATTTCTCCTGCAGATCTTAAAACACCAACCGTGTTGGAATATTGGGAGTTTTGGGATAACCCAATACAACAAACAACTCTTAGTCGTGATATTGTTAACGGAGCAAAAGTAATTATGGCTCCTGGTTATCCAAACCATGCATATCTTGCCGGTTTTTTTGGAGCACCGGATACTTACAACTGGGATCCGCAGACTTTACTTACAATTCCTGCAAAGAATGTTTTAGGTCCAGAAGGAGTTTTGTGGACAGACACCGGCAATATTGGACAAATTTTCCCCAATGAGCTTGGTATTGCGGAGACAGGTTGGTCTCCTCAATCAAAAAAAGACAAAAATTACTATTACAATAGACTGAATAATAACCAGCTTCTTCGTCTTCATGAAATGGGCGCTCCGGGCAATTAGACTTTATTAAATTAAATAGGCGGGTTTTCCAGAAAAATACAGCCAAAACTTATTGACAAAAGCTTAATTTGTAATTTGTTCCGGCCTCATCCGGATTTGCAAAACTTGGCGTGTTTAGAGTTACAGGTAGCCTGCATGCATCTTGCGGAGAAATTCCAAGAGTATTTAAAAATTGGGATTCGGCTTTTTGACGTGCGTCATCAAATGGTGATCCAAGTATAGATATTATGAAAGAACCAAATTGGTTAAGATAAGCAATTTGATACTTGGGATCATCAATAATTAAAATGTCGCCCTGCTGGTTTGTTTGTACGGGTGAGATAAAAAAGTTATTCACCGGAACCCCCGAAATTACAATTTTTTCATTTTCTTCGCCTGCAGACGGGATTACAGTAACATTTACTGGTGTTATTTTTGAAGATGTCTCCGCAGTCTTAGTTGGTGATGGCAATTGGTTTGGTTGATTTGGAAAATGTGAATAAGTAGCGTTGTAAGGAGTGGGAGTTGGGAATAGAAAAGCAGGTTTATTTGTTGTTTTTGTGGAGTTTACTATAAAGAATAAAATAATAAGTAATATTATTGGTCCAACTACTAAAAAAATAATATAAAACAATCTTTTCACAAATTTATTATATATTTCATCAAATTTATTTTCATGTTAGGCTTCAGTATCCTTGTGACTTGCAATATGCATAGGAATTTGCCCAATCTCCCCAACCACCATGGGTATTGTAAAGAGTTGCTGCCCAGGAAATGTTTGTGACAGGTTCTTCAAATCCAGGAGCCGAATGACCGGCACAATAATCAAATACCGACCGGTTAACCAGCGAGCAAAAATTAGAAGCGCTACTAAATGCAGAAGGGCAATTTACCTTTTCATGATCACTACTTCCATGAACAAGGATATTAGCTTGGTAAATGCCAACGCTGTATTCTATTGTTTCATGGCTACCATTTGGCACGCAGAGAGAATCACTTTTGCATAGTGCATCGCCGTCCATGCAAGAGTTATTTGTCGCGAACGGATTACCACCGCTTTCCCGCCGGCAAATACAAGCAGCCATTGGAGCAACTTTTGCCCCAAAGTATGCAGCAAGAAAATTTACATCGCAATAATTCCCTCCGGGAGGGGTAACAGGATTTGAAACTACTTTCCCGTAAGTTTGAGCAAGCATTTGTAAGTTATTAGAAGCCGGTGTTTTAGGAAGTGGCGTGGGAACATATTTTACTGTTGGATCATAATTTCCAGGTGTCTTCTCCCCTACAAAAAAAGAAAATATTTCTCCGGTAAAAATTATTCCAATTGCAATAATCAGTAGAAAAAACAAGCCGATGTATCCTTTGGAATTTTTTTTAAACATCTTTACGCTACGCATGTAATTAGCATAAAAGAAATTACAAGTTTATGCAAAAATTGATATAATTGTAACCGGTTAACAATTCTAAGTTAGTAGTTAAATGTTTGTATTACAAAATGGGTCGGTAGCTCAACGGTAGAGCAATGGACTCTTAATCCATTGGTTCCGGGTTCGAATCCCGGCCGGCTCACCCAGCCTCAAGCGAGTTTTTAATCCCCAGAAGTTGAAGCTAAAAGTGTTCGAGTCCTCTTCGGCGATTGATTTAGAATTACACAAAGCTAAATTTAGCCTCAAATATTCCAATGATTTCAAATATCAT
>JANWKV010000059.1 GCA_025451195.1 Candidatus Microgenomates bacterium
ACCTGGAATGATGAGTATTTTCCCAATACTAACATGATAGATGTCATTCAGCATTCAGATAATACAGGAATGGTTTTTGTTGCACAAAAAATAGGTCTCGATCGAATGCTAACCGGACTTAAAAAATTCGGTATAGGCGATTTAACCGGAATTGATTCACAAGGAGAAATTGCACCGGAATTAAAAGATAAAAGCCAGTGGTATCCGATTGACTTGGCAACAACCGGCTTTGGGCAGGGGATAGCTGTTAGCCCAATAGAACTTATAGACGCTTTTTCCTCAATTGCCAACGGAGGAATTCGAATGGAACCTCATATCGTTTCCAAAATTCAAACTCCGGAGGGTGGGGAAATTGACATAAATCCAAAAGAGGTAGACCAGCCTATATCAAACGATACGGCAAAAGTTATGACGGAAATTCTTGTTAATGCAGTGGACAAAGGTGAGGCAAGCTTTGCGCGTCTTAAAGGTTACAGAATTGCCGGAAAAACAGGAACTGCATCCATTCCTGTTGCAGGACATTATGATCCGAGTAAAACAATCGCTTCTTTTATAGGCTTTGCTCCGGCAGATGATCCTAAGTTTTCCATGCTGATAATTTTTAATCAGCCCACAAGTTCTATATATGGTGCCGAGACGGCTGCGCCTGTTTTTTTTGATATTGCCCGGGATCTTTTAGCTTATTATCATATTTCCCCTACCCAAGGTGAATAATATCCCCCAGGTTAATCTTGTATCTTTTTATACTGCCAACAGGTAGCTCAAGCACTTTTTTATATTTCGGATTCCAAAAAAACAGTCTGTTTGGCATAAGATTTTCCGCGTTATCAACTACGGTATTTTTTCCATCGAGAATTACAATGTCTATAGGAAACCCAAGAAAAAATGTGTGAATTCCAAAGCGCGTTTCCAAAAAAAAAGGAAAAGCAGTTTTTTTTCCGATTAACCCGGTTGCTTTATCAAAAACTGTAGACGACTTTTTTACATTTTTAATAATTATAATTGGCATTCTTTCATGTTATACCTTCAGCAGTTAAGTTTGCAAAGGGTGAGTATGCAAAAAGGTAATATCTGCCATGCTATTTGCAAATCCAAGTTAAGGCAGTATACAATTAAATGGAATGAGAATTACTCTTTTTCAAAAGATCCTCCTTGTTACTTTTGTTTTCGTTTTTCTTTCTTTCATTCTCCCGATTGAGGCCGATACCCATGTTGATGTTATTTTAATTCCTGCAACATTTATCTTCGGTGGGATATACAGTTTCGAAATTCTTAAAGTAATAGCAAATTTCTCCGAACTTAAAAAACACCTGGCAACTGAAACTGCAAATTTAGTCTACATTTATCATTCTTCGGAAATTATTGGAGGGGATTTTGCGAAATCTGTTAGGCAAAGTATAGAAAAATATATTCTAACCTCAATAGATTATTCGCTAAGATTTCATATTTCTTCAACAGACAAAGATTTTTTTGATATGGCAAAGCCTTTAAAAAGTTTCGAAGCAAAAGGTGAAAAGCAAAAAGCGGCAATTGCCGCAATAACCCGCGGTTTCCACAACGTATTGGAAGCCCGTTACCAGCTGGCACAGGTTGCACCCCGTGAGATAGGAATTGCCGAATGGACAATGCTTGTTCTCCTGACTTCAATTCTTGTACTTACACTTTTTTTGGGAAGGCAGTCAGACATTATTTCACTTGTCTCAGCGGGAATTTTTGCCTCAACAGTTATAGGCACACTTTTTTTACTGGATGAAGCAGACTCAAACCATATTCAGGAAACCCGTCTTGAGTACGAAGTATTTAATCAGGTTTTGGATGATATTGGACAAAAACAATATTATCCTCAATTTGCGATAAGACGGAAGATTATTAAGATCCCAAAGAACATAACCTCCTATAGAATTGGAGTTTTTCCAAGCTATCCGGATTTGACAAAACGCGAAATTCAGGAAAAATCCGCTTAAATTTTTTAAGTGGTGCAAATTCCCCTGAACAGCTATAATAAGGTAACTTCATGTGGCAGAATACGAAAAACGTTTACCATCTCTTTGTTGCCATGCTGGCAAATGCATGGTATAAATTTCCTTCGGGAAAATTTAAAGTAATCGGAATAACAGGGACCGACGGCAAAACAACAACCGTAAATCTTATTTACCACATACTCAAAGAAAGTGGAAAACAGGTATCAATGATTTCAACAGTTGGCGCAATTATAGGAGGACAAGAATTTCCGCTTGGATTTCACGTTACAACTCCGTCCCCTTTGCAGCTTCAAAAATTCATCAGTAAAATATTAACAAAAAAAGAAAAAGACAATTATCTGGTTCTGGAGGTAACATCGCACTCTATTCATCAAAATAGGGTGTGGGGAATTCCGTTTGAAATTGCAGGAATTACAAATGTTACCCACGAACATTTGGATTACCATAAAACATACGAAAATTATCTACAGGTTAAGGCAAAACTTTTAAAAAGAGCAAAAACAGCAGTAATAAACAGAGACGATTCGTCTTATGAGCCTTTATTTAAAATATTAGGCGAAAGTTCAAAAAAAATAATAACCTATGGAATGCATAAAAACGCGAATGTTAATCCCCAAACGCTTTCTCTGCCCTCATCGATTTGGGGAGAATACAATAAGTATAATTCACTTTTGGCAGCTTCAATTTGCCTCAAGCTTGGAATTTCACAAGAGAATATAAGTAGCGCGATAAAATCATTTACCTTACCTAAAGGCAGGGCGCAAATTGTTTATCAAAAGGATTTTACAGTGATGGTTGATTTTGCACATACCCCAAACGCATTTGAAAAACTTTTATCTTCCATTAAACCAAAAGTAAAAGGTAAGCTAATCCATGTTTTCGGGAGCGCGGGCCTTAGGGATAAAACTAAAAGGCCTTTAATGGGAAGTATCTCCGCAAAATTTGCAGACACAATAATAATTACATCCGAAGACCCCAGAAGCGAAAATGTTTTGGACATTACATCTGATATTAAATCAGGCATTACTTCCGGACAAAGAAAAAAGGTTGGAATCGAGGAAATTTCTGACAGGCAAAGCGCGATAAATAAAGCAATTTTTTTGGCAAAAAAGGGAGATTTTGTAGTTATAACAGGCAAGGCTCATGAAACTTCAATGAATTTAGGTAACGGTGAAGAACCCTGGGACGAGTTTAAAGCAGTTAAAAAAGCGCTGTATCTAAAAAATAAAAAATGAAAAACATCAAAAGTATCCATTTTGTTGGAGTAAAAGGGGTAGGTGTTACGCCTTTGGCAATCATAGCAAAACAATCGGGCCTTTTGGTAACAGGCTGTGATATTGCCGATGATTTTATTACAAATTTACCCCTTGAAAAAAACGGAATTAAACCTTTAGTGGCATTTTCGGGAGAACATCTTAAAAATATTGATATGGTTATTACAACCGGTGCGCACGGAGGGCTTGAAAATCCGGAAATAAAGAAGGCGTTGGAACTCAAAATTCCTGTTATAACACAGGGGGAGGCTTTGGGAATGTTTATGAAAGGAGATTTATTCAAAAGAGTCTTTAAAGGTATTTCTGTTGCTGGTTGCCATGGAAAAACAACAACAACCGCGATGGTTGCGACAATTTTAAGAGTGGCGGGTAAAGATCCATCTTTTGTTATTGGCACAGGTGATATATCTTCCCTTGAAAGTTCTGGTAACTACGGTAAAGGAGAATATTTTGTAGCAGAGGCAGATGAGTACGCGACTGAGCCAAAATATGACAAAACACCAAAATTTTTGTGGCAATTCCCGGAAATTCTTATTATAACCAACATTGAATTTGACCATCCGGATTTATATAAATCGTTAGCAGACGTAACTAATGCATATGCAAATCTTTTAAAAAACGTAAGTGGGAAAACGCTCATTGTAAACGGCGATGATGGGGAAATTCGAAAAATAATCAAAAATTTTAAAGGAAACCTAATTACATTCGGAAAATCTTCGAGTAATAAATATATTCTTTCTAAAGTAGAAGTAAAAAACCAAATGACCACATTTTATGTTTCTTTTAATAAAAAGGAGCTTGGAAAATTTGAAACATGGGCAATCGGCGAACATAACAGCCTAAATGCATTGGCAGGAGTAATAGCCGGAATAGAATCAGGATTGTCGGTTGAAGAAGTTAAAAAAGGACTTCTTGCCTTTAAAGGGACGAAAAGAAGACTGGAATTTAAAGGAAAATTAAAAACCGGTGCACTTTTGTACGATGACTATGCCCATCATCCAACGGAAATTAAAAAAACACTTATAGCCGTTAAGCAACTATTTCCAAAAAAGAAAATTATTTGTATTTTCCAGCCGCACACTTATTCCCGGACAAAATTATTGTTTGAAGAATTTTCTTCTTCTTTTTCTGATGTTTACACTGTTTTAATAACAAATATTTATCCTTCTCAGCGTGAAAGTCCGGATCCAACTGTGTCTGCAAAGGATTTGGCAAGTGCTGTCAAAAAAAATGGTACGGAGGCAATTTTTCTTCCAAAGGCACAGGATGTGGTAAAATACCTTAAGGAAAAAGAGTTTGGTGACGATTATGTTTTAGTCACAATGGGTGCGGGGGATATTTATAAAATAGAAAAGGATTTATTATAAATTTATGGAGGAATTTATTGTAACAGGCGGAAAAAGTCTTCATGGAACAATTTCAGTTGCCGGTGCCAAAAATGTAACGCTTAAAGCTTTAGTAGCAGCGTGCTTAACGAGTGAAGAAATTACTCTTGATAACATTCCTTTGATATCCGACCTTTTTGTTATGGTTGATATCATGAAGCATTTGGGTGTCCATGTAGCAATTTCCGGCCATACGCTCAAAATCAAAGCGCAAAAATTTAAAAATACAACAATTTCTCTGGAAAATGCCGTTAAGGCAAGGACTTCGGCAATGTTTATTGCCCCTCTTTTGGCAAGAATTGGAGCAGCAACTATCCCAAATCCGGGCGGATGCAGGCTGGGAGCCCGGCCAATCGACAGAACAATAAGCGGTATAAAAACAATGAATGTTTCGATTACATATAGTAGCGATGACGGATATTTTCATGCACAAACAAAAGGACTCAAAGGTTCGACTTATAAATTTGAAAAAAACACGCATACCGGCACAGAAACACTTATGTTAACCTCGGTAACGGCAAAGGGAAAAACCATTCTGGAAAACGCAGCGGAAGAACCTGAAATAGACGAGCTTATTGCAATTCTCAATGGAATGGGTGCAAAAATTAAGAGATCCGGATTTAGAGAAATAACAATTGTTGGGGTCGATAAGCTACATGGCGGAGAATTCACAATTCTTCCGGACAGAAACGAGATAGTTACATTTGGCATTGCGGCACTTATTACAAAGGGAGACATAACTGTAAAAAATGCCAAAAAAATCGACCTTGAAGCATTTAAAAAAACGGTTTTAAAATCAGGAGGGGGATATGAAGAAACTAAAGATGACGTCAGAATTTTTTATAAAGGTAAGCTTTTGGCAACTGACGTAGAAACTTCAATTTACCCAGGATTTATGACAGACTGGCAGGCACCGTGGGCTGTTCTTATGACTCAAGCAAGCGGCATGTCAACAATTCACGAAACGGTTTTTGAATACAGATTCGGTTATGTAAAAGAATTAAAGCGGATGGGTGCAAAAATAGAATTTTTTAATCCCGTTGTCGCAGATCCTGAAAAAACATACAATTTTAATTTGGAAGATGATAAACCGGATTATTTTAGGGCGATAAAAATTACCGGCCCAATAGATTTGCATAATGCCGTTGTTGAGGTTACAGATTTAAGGGCCGGAGCAACTCTTGTTTTGGCGTCACTCATTGCAACAGGTCAAACATCTATTTTTGGCGTAGAACAACTCGACAGGGGATATGAAAATTTTGACGAAAGATTAAGAAAATTAGGAGCTCAAATTTTCAGGAGGAAAAAGGAGTAATATGCAGGTTGTACTTTTGGCTGCCGGAAACTCAACAAGATTTGTGCCGTTTAACAGCAGTTTTATTCACAAGTCTATGGTTAAAATTTTAGGTAAAACGCTTTTGGAACATACGCTTGAGGCAATCAACAGATCCGGAATAAAAGATGTGGTTATTGTTGTGGGTAAAGATAGTTTAATAGAAGAGAAAATCGGAAGCGGGAAAAAATACGGTCTGGAAATAAAATATGTCATCCTAAAAGAAGCTTTGGGAATGGGTGCGGCAATCCTCGCGGCAAAGGAATTTCTTCAGGACAAATTTTTCGTTTTAAACGCGCATCACCTGGAATTTGATGTTTTTGCAAAAGAAATGACAGATCTTCAAAAAGCAAATGAAACAGTTGTGCTTTTGGGAAAAAATGGCAATGAATTTGAAAAATACGGATTTATGAGTTTGAAAGGAGATAAAGTTACAGAGGTAGTAGAAAAGCCCGAAAAAAATTTACAGTCGTGGCATAGAATTGTAGGAATTTATCTTTTAAATAAAAAATTTCTTGAAGTTTTGGATCAAACTCCACTTGCCCATTATCATTTAGAAACTGCCCTTTCAACTTTTGCAAAGACAAATGATGTTCGCGCTCTCATTACAGAAAAAAAAACCTTGACTCTTAAATACGGTTGGGATTTGCTTGAAATTAAAGATTATCTCCTGGATAAAATTCAAAGTTATATTTCAAAAACAGCGGAAATTTCAAAAACAGCCGTTATAAAAGGTAAGGTATTTATAGATGATGGGGTAACTATAATGGATGGAGCTAAGATAATAGGCCCCTGTTTTATTGGAAAAAACGCTTATGTAGGTACAAATGCCCTTGTTAGAAACAAAACTTCAATTGAAGAGAATGCGGTCGTGGGGTCGTTTATCGAACTTAAAAATGTTTTACTAATGGATAATTCAACAACCCATACAGGTGTTTTGGAGGATTCCATAATTGGTAAAAACTGTAAGATTGCGGCAGGGGTGATAAGCGCGAATGTAAGGTTGGACCGGGGAGAAATATTTACCGTAGTAAAAGATGAAAAAATTAATACACATTTAACTTCATTTGGAATTCTTTTGGGAAATAATGTTCAGATGGGAGTAAGGGTTACAACAATGCCAGGGACAATTATTGGACCTAACTCTTTAATTGGTCCATACACAACCGTAATGAAAAATTTGGCACAAAATACAAAATATTACACGGTATTTAAAGAAGTACGCGAAGAAGTAAGAAATGAAGAAAAATAAAGTCGCACTATTTGATATTGATTACACAATATTTAACGCCGCAGTCTACAGGAATTTTTTTCAGGATGCTCTTCTTAATGAATTTAACGTAAATCTTACAAAAGAACAATTTTCCTCCCTGGCAGATCAAGCTTACCATGAGTCAAAAAAAGAAGTTGGATATTTTGACCCGCAGTCCCTGATTATTTTGCTTTCAAAAAAATTAAATAAAACAGTAGACATTCCGGCGCTTACAAAAATTGTTCTGGATGATAATTTAATACAAAAGTCATTATACGAAGAGTCAATTGATGTGTTTAGGGAACTGTCTAAAGAAAAGAATTTAACTCTTGGAATATTTTCCGGAGGAAGAATTGATTTACAAAGGTCAAAAATAAAATCTATAGAGGAGTTTTTGCACAAAGAACATATTCACATTTTTGAATTTGAAAAATGGACAGCATTGCCCGTACTTTTGGAAAAATATTCATCAAATTCGCTTTATATAATCGATGATTTATTAAGTGTTCTAAGTGCGGCTAAAAAATTGTATAATGCAACTACGACAATCTGGATCAAAAGAGGATTGTATCAGGATAAGCTTGTTCAGGGATTTTCACCTGATTTTACCATCCAAAATTTAAAAGAGGTCGTCGGTATTTTAAAAAATTAATATGTGCGGAATATTTGGATATACCGGTTCCAGACAAGATGCGCCGGAAATGATTTTTAAAGGCCTTAAAGGGCTTGAGTACCGTGGGTATGATTCATGGGGAATTGCGGTTAAAAACGGCGAAAAATTGGCAATTGAGCGAAAAGTTGGCAAGATGACAGGGGGAATAAGCCTCCCCAAAAGCAACTTGGGCATAGGGCATACGAGGTGGGCAACACACGGCGGGGTTACAACGGAGAATGCCCATCCTCATTTGGACTGTGCAAAAGAGATTGCGGTTTTACACAACGGCATAATAGAAAACTTTCAGGATCTTAAATCTGAGCTTCTTAAAAAGGGTCATAAGTTTAGGTCCGAAACCGATACCGAAGTTGTCCCGCATTTGATTGAAGATTTTGTAAAAAAAGAAGGATTTGTTGACTCTGTTAAAGATGCGTTTAACCTTTTAAAAGGACTTAATGCAATTGTTGTTGTTGATACAAAGTCTTCTTCTATTGTAGCGGCAAAAAACGGTTCGCCTTTGGTAGTTGGCGTAGGAGACAATGAATATTTTATTGCTTCAGATGTTGTTGGAATACTTCCCTATACAAGAGATGTTATCTTTCTAAAAGATAACGAAATGGTATCCCTTGGCAAAACTATTTCTCTTTTTTCACTCCCTATGGGAGAAAAACAAAATCCCGTTGTTGAAAAAATTTCCTGGAATATTGAGCAAGCGGAAAAAGGTAAATTTGACCACTTTATGATCAAGGAAATTTTTGACCAGCCTACAATTATCAGAAACATTGCCCAAAACTATAGCGATCAAGTAGAAGATCTAAGGGAAGTGATAGACAACGCAAAAGGGACATTTTTTATCGGGGCTGGAACAGCCTATCACGCGTGTTTGGCTGGTGTCTACTTATTTTCCAAAATTGCAAAAAAACACGTAAATACCGCGCCGGCATCGGAATTCAATTATCTGGAAGATTTTTTAACCAAAGAAAGCCTTATTATTGCACTTTCCCAGTCCGGTGAAACAATAGACGTTATAGAGCCTTTAACAAGGGCCGCAAAAAAAGGGAGTTTAATTGTTTCTATTGTTAATTCGCTTGGTTCAACTATTTACAGAATGGGAAATTATAAAATGTTACTTGGTGCGGGGCCGGAAAAAGCCGTTGCCTCAACCAAAGCATATACCGCAAAGTTGGCAATTCTTTTTATGCTTTCTTTTGCAATGGTAGATAAGTTGAGTGGCGCAAGAAGCCTTCTTCTTATGGCTGCCGAAGAAATAGAAAGAATTTTAAAAAAAGAAAATCTTGTAACTCTCAAAGAGCTTGCAAAAAAACTTTCAAAAAAGGAACATATTTATACAATTGGAAGAGGGGTTTCGTTTTCTCTAGCTTTGGAAGGCGCGCTAAAAATTAAAGAAGTAAGTTATGTCCACACCGAAGGATTGGCTGGAGGAGAATTGAAACACGGTCCGATTGCGCTTATAGAAAAGGGAACGCCGTGCATTGTTTTTGCGCCAAAAGATGATACGTACGATGCAATAATTTCCAATGCCGCTGAAATTAAGGCAAGAGGGGGAATAATAGTTGGTGTTTCTTCTGAAAAATCTCCGGTTTTTGATTATTTTATTGAAGTTAAAGACAGTAATTTAACATCAATTATTACCCAAAGCGTTCCAATCCAAGTCTTAGCCTATTATATGGCTTTAGAGAAAGGTTATGACCCCGACAAACCCCGAAATCTGGCAAAAAGCGTAACAGTTAAATAATTTTATGAAAAATCCTATTATTATTCTTCATGGATGGAGAGTTGAAAACAGCCGCTATAGTCAAATAAAAAAAACATTTGAAGAAAACGGTTTTAAAGTTTTTGCGCCTAACTTGCCGGGAGTAGGCGATGAAAAATTAACAAAAGATGTAATGAAAATTGATGATTATATTAATTTTGTTTTAGATTTTTATAAAAAACAAAAAATTGAAAAAGCAATTTTGGTTTGCCATTCTTTTGGCGGAAGGGTTGGCGCAAAACTGGCAGCAAAATATCCGGAGAAGGTCGAAAAACTTGTTTTAACAGGGACACCGCTAATAAAACAACTTTTATCATCGAAAAAGAAAATGCTTATTTTTTTATCAGGGATTGTAAAAAAAACGCTGAAATTATCTTTTGGAGAAACAAGAATGAGAAAGATTCTTTATTATTTACTGAATGAATGGGATTATTATAAAGCTCCTGAAAATATTAGGGAAACGTTTAAAGCGATAATAGCAGAAGATATAGCTCCAAATCTTTCCAAAATAAAAACACCTACTCTAATTGTTTGGGGAGAAAAAGATACTTTTGTCCCAAAATCAATTGGTAAACAGATTAATGATAAAATTATAAATTCACGATATGTTGAAGTTGAAAACGCAACGCATAAACTCCCATATGAAAATCCGGAAGAATTTGCAAAAGTTGTTTTAGATTTTATCAAATAAACTATGTTTCAAAATATTATTACAGGAATTTTTTTGCTTTGGATTTTCAGGAATATCTTATTTTGGGTTTATCTATGGCAGCTTAAAGAATACAGATTGGATAGGCTATTTGTCCATCTTTTTGAAACCATCCAAGGGCGCAACTTACTTATTTCTCCTTTAAATATTATTAAATGGGCGGGGATTTTTGCTTTTGTTCTTGTTGCCGTTAGCGACAAATTAACTCTGCCTTACTCGGTTTTTATTGCCGGAATAATTATTTTCCAATCGGCTCTTGTATTAAAAGAAGTTTTTTATCATACACTAAGACGTCCTGTCTGGACAAAAAAAGCAATTATAGTTGTTTTATTTAGTCTTGTTTTTTGTTTAATAATTATTCTTTTCCCGCTTGCAAATATTTATTTGTGGTATTTGCTTGTTGATAAAGTTACTGTTCTTATTATTTCTTTGTTTGTTTTTTTTCTTGCTTTCCCGACAGAAATATTGCGTGACATGAAGGTAAGGAAAGCAATTAAAAAAATGAGAGAATATAAAAACATACTCGTTATCGGAGTCAGCGGGAGTTACGGGAAAACTTCAACAAAAGAATATATTGCCCAACTGCTTTCAAAAAAATTCCAGGTAGTAAAGACTCCCTTTTCCAATAACACAACAATTGGCGTTGTCAATACAATACTTTCAAAAATTAAAGACTCAACGGAAATTTTTGTTGTAGAAATGGGTGCATATAAAAAAGGAGAAATTGCCGAACTGGCAACTATTGTTAGGCCAACAATAAGTGTAACAACGGCAATAAGCGACCAGCACATATCTCTTTACGGAAGTATGGAAAATATTGTCCAGTCGGAATACGAACTTATTAATGTTTTACCAAAAAAAAACGGATTGGCATTATTTAATGGAAATAACGAAAATACTCATTTGCTCTATGATTTAACAAAAATAGAGAAAATAATTTATAAATACTATCAAAAGAAACCTGGCAAACTTCCGGAAGTTGGTGCATACGACATGAAAGTTACAACGCATGGGATTTCCTTTACTGCAGTTGTAAATGGAAAAGAATTTGTCTGCAAAACATCTCTTTTTGGAGCACATGTCATAGAAAATATTCTCCCGGCAATTTTTTTGGCCGGAAAACTGGGGTTGTCTGTTCCGGAAATTCAAAGCGGTGTTGCCCATTTTTATCCTCCTCCCCAAACAATGGAAAAAATTTCTCTAGCCCAAAATATTCAGGGTATAGACGATACTTTTAATGCAAGTCCAGAATCCGTCTTTTCCGCACTGGATTACCTTGATTTATACAAGAAAAAAAGAATACTTGTTTTAGGTCCCTTAACTGAGCTTGGGATAAACGCCAAGAAACGGCATTTTGAAATAGGTAAAAAAGCAAGCACAAGCTGTGACTTTTTGTTTTGTTTGAATAAAAACTTTTTCAAAGAAATTTCAAACGGAATAAAGACTGGAAAGGGCAAATGTGTTTTTGAAGCTGGTTCTGCGGATTTTGTTGCCCAAAAAATTGAGGCTATAATTACGCTCGGAGATGTTGTATTATTTGAGGGAAAGGAATCAAAAATGGTGATGAAAAAGCTCCTATGAGCAGGGTTTTGGCAATTGGTCTGTCTCCAAACACGGAAACTGAGGATGTTTTCCAGGCTTTTAAAAATATTTTTCTTTTTGGAAACTACAAAAAAGGGGAAAGTATTTCAAAACTTGAAAAATGGTTTTGTGGGTTTTTTGGAGTTGAGTCCGCAATTTCTTTTAATAGCGGCAGAAGTGCGCTATGTTCAATTTTATCAGC
>JANWKV010000060.1 GCA_025451195.1 Candidatus Microgenomates bacterium
CACAGTGGGCAAGGCGGAACAGAAGCAATGGACTGGGCAGAAATGCTTTTTAGAATGTATTCAAGATATGTAGAAAAAAAAGGCTGGAGTTATGAAATTATTGATCAGACGCCGGGTGAGGAAGCCGGATTTAAATCAATTACCCTTCAGATAGACGGCCAGTATGCATATGGCTTTTTAAAACACGAAGCAGGCACTCACCGTTTAGTTAGGCAGTCGCCGTTTAACGCAGATAAATTGCGGCAAACATCATTTGCACTTGTTGAAGTTCTGCCCCAAATAGAAAACGATTCGGAAATTTTTATTAAAGATGAAGATTTGGAATGGGAATTTTACAGAGCCGGTGGTCATGGCGGGCAAAACGTAAACAAGGTTTCAACAGCCGTTAGGCTTAAACACAAACCAACAGGAATTATTGTTACTTCCCAAACGGAAAGATTTCAGGGGGCAAACCGCGAAAGCGCGCTAAGGCTTTTGAAAGGGAAATTGTGGTTTATTCAGGAAGAGGAAAAAAGAAAACAGGAGGAAGCACTTAAAGGTGGCTACAAAACACCCGGGTGGGGTAACCAAATAAGGTCTTATGTTTTGCATCCGTACCACATGGTAAAGGATTTACGGACAGACTATGAAACAGGTAACACAGGAGCAGTTTTGGATGGGGACTTAGATAAATTTATAGAAGAAGAACTCAGAAAGTTATCGTAATAATTTTATGAATTTAGAAGAACTGGAGAAAAGAATTGAAAAAATTGAATTAAGAAACAATAGGGTAGAAACGGATAAAGCATGGGAAATTAGCTGGACAAGAAGAATCCTGATTGCAATATTTACATATCTTGCTATTGTTATTTATCTGAAATTTATTGTTCATATTAACCCATGGATTAACGCAATTGTGCCAACAACCGGATTTTTGTTATCAACTTTAACGCTACCTTTCTTTAAAAAACTTTGGATTAAATATGTAAAAAAATGAAACTCTATTCTTTACCTGAGGTTGTTGTTAAATAAACTCCAACGAGCGCAAATATTGCACCAATAACAAAACCCGTTGTTAATCTTTCGCTCAAAAGAAAAAATGCTACAAGAAAGGCGACAACAGGAGAAAGATAATTTGAAGTAGATGCAATTACTGCGCTTCCATGTTTTATTGCATATTGGTAAAAAAGAAAAAAGAAAATACCAAAACTTCCCGCGTAAATCAGCCCAAGCCAACCGGAAACACTTATAGAGGTTAGAAATGCGGGTTTTTGTATTATCTCCGGTATTGCCAGAAAAAAATTAACAATTGCTGTGCTGTATATAAAAAGTGCTGTTAAATAAATTGGAGAAAATGTATCCTGAAGTTTTTTTGTTAAGACAGAATACAAGGCTAAAGAAACAACAGAAACGCAAATGAAAAGATTCCCAAGGAAGTTACCGCTAAAGGCTGAATGAGATTCTATAACCGGAAGCAAAATAATTATAATAGCTCCAATAAATCCAAGAAATATACCAATTGTTTTACGCAAGGTGAATGTTTGTTTATATATTAAGAATGCAAAAAGAGCGGTAGCGATAGGTGTTGCGGAAAAAAGAGTTTGACCTATAGTTACACTTGTTAAGTGAATACCGAATGTATAAATTGAAGGATTAATAACCATAAGAAAGGAAATTAAAATTACAAAAAAAGTCGGTTTTATTATCTTTCCTTCTTTTAAAAGTAATGGAGTAATGACAATTGATCCAATAAAAAATCTTAAAAATGTAAATGTAACAGGGGAAATATCGTGTAATGCAAATTTACTTGCAATTCCGGTACCACCCGAACAAAGTGAGGCAATAATTATAGAAATAATTGCTTTTTTCTTTTCCGACACTAATTTATTGTATACCACTCATAACTCAAATGTTTGGTAATATGTCCTGCAAAGTATATTAACTTCTTCTAAACTGATCCGTCTTGGACGAAAACAGTAAGAAAAGTATAGCAAAATATGGATCAATTCATTGCGTAAATTCCTGAAATATGTTTTACTAGAATAGAGATAATCCGTTTTAAACTTGCAACGTTTGCGTTGCCTGAATGATATGGAGGTGATGTTTTTATGGAAGAGAATAAATCACATGAAAAAACCTCGGAAAAACCGGAAAATACAAAAGTATTCCATGAATTTAAAAAACCTCAAAAATTTATGAATAAAAAATCCGGCTTAATTTTTGTCGCGGTTATTGTTGCGGGTGTCATTACAGGTTATTTGCTGTCTTTAGGAGGAAATTCTATTTCCAGCTCTTTGACTTCGTCAAAATCAGAAAATGGCTCCGGACAAGTAACCAAAGGAACAATTGTGGGTTCCAGCGATACAACTACATTTAAAGACACGGCAACAGGTGTTATGACAAAAGGAGGAATTGACGGGGAGGGACAATATCATCTGGTGCGCCCGGGTGGGGACAGCCAGAATGTTTATCTTACATCGTCAATTGTAGACCTTTCTCAATTTATCGGAAAAAAAGTTAAGGTGAATGGTCAAACACAGGCTGCACAAAAAGCCGGATGGCTTATGGATGTTGGGCGGGTGGAGGTGCTTGAATAATGATTATCCTGACAGATATTTCCAAATCTTTCCCAACCGGAACGGTAGCATTATCCGATTTATCCTTAACAATAGAAAAAGGTGAATTTGTTTTTTTGGTTGGGCAAACAGGATCGGGCAAAACAACACTCCTAAAGCTACTTATACGCGAAATGCTTCCGACAAAAGGAGCTATTTCCGTTGCGGATTTTGATTTGGTAAAGCTCCCAAAAAGTAAAATACCCCATTTTAGGAAAAAAATAGGGATTGTTTTCCAGGACTTGCGGCTTTTAATGGACAGGACAATTCTTGAAAATGTAATACTCCCTTTGGAAATAACAGGACGAAAAATTAAGGAATCTGTAATCCGGGCTGAAGAGCTTCTGACACAGGTTGGTATGATTGAACACAGAGATAAGTTTCCAATTCAATTGTCAGGCGGAGAATTACAAAGAGTGGCAATAGCAAGAGCCCTGGCACTATATCCGGCGATAATCCTTGCAGACGAGCCAACAGGAAATCTAGATAGTAAGACGGCATTTGATATAGTGGAACTATTATCAAACATTAACCAGCTTGGTACAACAGTTATCATGGCAACGCATAATCTGGATATTTTAAAAAAATATCCGAAAAACCGGATAATAGAGCTTGATAAGGGTAAACTGGTTCATGATAAAAAACAGGAAAAGACAAATCTAACGGTTATGTCTGGAATTTTTAAAGAAGTACAGCATGAAACACATCATAAAAGCGATAAGGAATCAAAAGATTCAAAAAAAACAGATTCTCATCATGAAAAAGAGAAAGGAGGAGATAAATAATCCAATAATCAAATAATCCAATAATCAAAATTCATTGGGTTATTCGTTTATTTGTATATTTGTTTATTTTCAGTTATGGCATCGTACACAAAAACAATGTGGCATCACGTAAGGCGTTCTCCTTATCAGGCACTGGCTGCCGTACTCATTATGATGGTTACATTTCTCACAATATCGGTTTTTACGCTTCTTATTGTCGGGTCGGATAAAATAATAAATTTTTTTGAATCAAAACCCCAAGTGACCGCATTTTTTAAAGATGAAGCAAAAAGTTCGGATATTGACGCAATAAAAAATCAATTGTCCAAAAGCGTCAAAGTTTCAAGCGTAAAATATGTTTCAAAAGACCAGGCTCTGCAAATTTATAGAGAACAGAACAAAAATGACCCTTTGCTTTTAGAACTTGTGACAGCGGATATTCTACCGGCTTCCCTTGAAATTTCTACCCGTCAAATTGAAGATTTGGGTCCGATTGCAGACGATTTAAAAAATAATCCGGCAGTACAGGAAGTTGTTTACCAGAAAGACGTAATCGCTACGCTTACTTCCTGGACAAACGCCCTAAGAAAAATCGGTATCGCGATAATTGCAATACTTGCATTTGTTTCAATTTTAATAATGGTAACAATCATAAGCATTAAAGTGTCGCAAAAACGGGAAGAAATAGAAATCATGAGACTGATTGGCGCAACAAACTGGTATATTTCTTTACCTTTTGTTTATGAGGCGGTTTTTTATTCGGCTGTTGGAGCTGTTATTGGCTGGGGTATTTCAAGCTTGGGGATTTGGTATCTTTCGCCTTATCTTGCTTCTTTTTTGAAGGGTATTCCTATGCCGGTAAATATTATTTTTCTTTTAGAACTTTTAGGCGCGGAGCTTTTGATTGCCGCGTTTCTTGGAATTTTCTCGAGTCTTATTGCGGTTAACAGGTTTCTCAACAGGTAACACTATGTCTTATGGTTTCGCTAAGAAAATTATTCCTAATATGCACTATTGCCATTTTTCTTTTGTGGAGCCCTTTTTTTTCCGCATTAGTAAAAGCTCAAACCCCAACCGAAACTCCAACGCCCGCCCCGGATAATTCCCAGGCAGTAAGTGATTTGCAGAAGCAGATTCAGGATTTGCAAAACAAAATTGATGACTTACAAGGACAGGAGCAAACCCTCTCATCCCAGATTGCGGTTATGGACAGTCAGATAAAAATAACAGAGTATAGAATCAGTCTCACAAAAGAGCAAATATTATCTCTGGAAGAAAATATTGATACTGCTCAAAAAAAAATTTCAACACTTGAAGGTTCTCTTTCAACACTTACAAAAATATTGGTTAGTAGAATGATTGCGGGTTACGAGGTTGGCATGCAAAATCAATTTAATGTACTTTTAACCTCAAACAGCATTTCCGATTTTTTTAAAAGGGAAAATTATCTAAAAATTGTTGAGCATCACGATAAATTGCTAATATACGATACTGTTCAGGCAAAAGATGATTATGCAAACCAAAAACAAATATTCGAAGATGAAAGATCGAAAGTTATTGCTCTCCAACAGCAATTACAAAGTTATACAAACGATCTTAACACTCAGAAAACGCAAAAACAGGCCCTGCTGACAGATACTCAGGGAAGTGAAGCAAATTACCAAAAACTGCTTGCCTCCGCCCAGGCTCAGCTTGCGGGATTTTCCAGTTTTGCAGTAAGTCAGGGAGGAGCAAGTATTCTTAGCAATCAAACTGTTTGTGACAGCTGGGGATGTTATTATAACCAAAGGGATTCCCAGTGGGGAAATATGGCGCTTAACCACACGCAATATTCAATTGCAAGTGATGGATGTTTATTAACATCTGTGGCAATGGTTTATACCCATTATGGGCACAAAGACGTTACGCCGATTTCTATAAACAGTAATCCTTCAAACTTTGCTTCTTATTATCCTGCTTATTTAAAATACAATGTCGTTGCAAACGGTGTATCTTCACAAAGAGTCGGTTCTTATATAGATCAAAATTTACAAAATGGAGATCCTGTAATTGTGGGTATAGAATATTCATCGGGTGACACGCATTTCGTAGTTTTAACCAGCGGGTCAAACGGTAATTATATGATGAATGATCCTTTTACTCCAAACGGCCATAATATTCCCTTTACTTCAAAATATTCTCTTTCAAGTATTTTTGAAATAGATAAAGTGACATTTTAAGGCAGTTTTTACAATATGGTTTGTATTCAGAGATTAGTAACTCTGACACTCGTACTGTCTTTATTGTTTTTTTGGGGAAAAGCGTGTTTTGCATCCGCGCCTTCAATTCTTATCTATCCTCAGAATCCTGTCAGTTTTGAAAGCCAGTTTGAAGTTTCTGCAACAATGAGTGGCATGTCAGCGCAGAGCATTTATAGATTGCGGCTCGTTTTTTCAAAACCCGGTACAACCAGTTATTTTGGGTCAACTTTTAACGGAGAAAATTGGTATGACGGATTGCCCTCGCCAATAAACTATTCAAATTTTCTGACAATAACAACAGACAATAATGGAGTATGGTTTGGACAAATACAGGGAAAAATTGAATCTTCAGACAAAAATTTTTCCGGAGAAAGCGGAAACTACGATTTAAAAATCGGAAGATATACGCAAAATGGAAGCAGCGCAACATGGTCCAGTCCTGTTAGTGTTTTAGTTAACGCACCAAGTTTAACCCCGACAAATTCCCCTACCCCAAAAGTTCCAACTCCAACCCATGCGGCAAGTTCGGTAGATGTAAAAATTCCAACGCCGACAGAAATTATTCAAGAAGATAACATAAACGAAACGGATTCAAACGAAAATAACAATGAGATTGCCAATAATCAGTCAAATTTAGATGAAATCGCTTCTGATTCACCAGAAGTTCTTGGCACTTCTTCGTCGGCGGTTTCTTCTATTTTTTCATTGCCAAAAGAAAAAGAAATGGTAAAAGATGAATCGGAGAAGAGAATGCCCTTATTATTTTTTCTTGGTGGTATAATGCTTTTTGCAGGCGGAGGGTCTTTTTTCTTTTTTAAGAAATTGAAAAAAAACCCAGAAAGTCAATAAATATGGATGCTATTTTTACAACCAGCAACGAAGAAACAAAAGAGTTTGCCGGAAGTTTTGCGAAAAAACTTAAAGCAGGTGACATTTTATGTCTATATGGAAATTTGGGAGCAGGTAAAACAACTTTTGTTCAGGGTTTGGTAAAAGGGTTGGGAGTTACAAAAAGAATAATTTCCCCGACATTCGTGATAGTTAGGTCGTACAAATTGAATCTCAAATCTCAAATCTCAAATCTCAAATCTCAAAATGCTGCAATCAATATGTTCTATCATGTAGACTTATACCGACTTCAAAGCGAAAAGGATATGGCATCAACAGGGTTATCAGATATAATGCAAGACAAGAATGCAATTATCGCAATCGAATGGCCGGAAAAAATGGGCTTATTAATTCCGAAAAAAAGATGGGAAATAAAATTTGAAAATATGGGAGAAGATAAAAGAAAGATATCATTTGAAAATTATGGACAGTAATATTCAAAAAGCGGTAGAAGTATTTAAACAGGGCGGGGTTGTAATTTTTCCAACTGATACTGTTTGGGGAATCGGTTGTGTGCTAAATAACAAGGAATCAGTTAAAAAATTATATGAAATCAGAAAAAGACCAAGGGAAAAAGCGCTAATTGTTTTGGTAAACAGTATTGAAATGGCTCAGGAGTATTTACAGCCAATAAATGGTGGTGTTAAAAAAAATATTCTTGAAAAATATTGGCCCCAAAGCTTAACCGTAATTCTTCCCTGCAGAAAAGAAAAAGTGCCGGAAATTGTTAGAAGTGGTGGGAAAACTTTAGCGGTAAGAATTACAAATCATCCAATTCTTTCAGAGATTATTACAAAGCTTAATATGCCCATTCTTGCACCTTCCGCAAATTTCGCCGGCGAAAAAACTCCCGCTAAGTTTTCTGATATTGATAAAAACCTTCTTGGTCTAGTAGACTATGTTTTGAAGGGGGAAAGTTTGGGAAGAAAACCGTCGACTATAATTGATTGTTCTCAAAAACCCTGGAAGATTATTAGGCAGGGGGAAGTAGTAGTTGAGCTATGACAAAACTTTTTATAGACAGCTCAAAAAGGGAAAGTACTTTAGTTGAATTAAGAATTAATGGCAAGTCTTTTAAAAAAGAACATTCTTCCATGTTTCGTACTTCCCAAATTCTACTTCCTTTAATTATTGATTTACTTAAAGAAAACAATCTTTCGGTTAAGGATATAAACGAAATAGAAGTTTACCCGGGTCCGGGGTCTTTTACAGGACTTCGTGTCGGCGTATCGATTGCAAGCGCTTTATCTTTTGCTCTTAATATTCCGGTAAACGGAAAAGTATTTGAAAAGGGACCTCTGGTTACACCCAAATACTTCTGATATACTTTTTTTATGACCTTCAATTTTACCAAGATTTTCGGCTTAGGACGCGTTCACTAATAAACTAAAATGTGAATGCGGCACAAAGGCTCGAGAAGTTACATTGAAGTAATTAAAATATGAACAGAATTTTCCGGCATCTTTTTCTTCCTCACAGGAGTAACAATCAAAGAGCTAAACTTCTTCACCATTCAAGTATTTTTTTCATTGCGATTTTTCTTTTTGCCGCAAATATTTTTCTTCTCCAGTTTAGACATTCTTACCCGAATATTTTGGGTAGCGCCATAAACATTTCGGTTCAGGACCTGTTAACGCTGACAAACCAGGAAAGGGCAAAGCAAGGTCTTGCGCCGTTAACTTATAATGATCAACTCGCTGCAGCCGCGAAAGCCAAAGCGGATGATATGTTTGCGGATGATTACTGGGCTCACATTTCTCCGAAAACTGGCAGAACGCCGTGGGTTTTTATTCAAAACGCAGGATACAATTACACGTACGCGGGAGAAAATTTGGCCAGAGGATTTACATCTGCCCAGGATACGATAAATGCTTGGATGGCAAGTGCTACGCATAGGGCAAATGTTCTTTCCGTAAATTACCAGGACGTTGGGTTTGCGGTAGAAGATGGCAACCTGACAGGCGAAAATGATACAACCCTTATTGTTGAAGAATTTGGCGGAAAGGGCAGCAGTCCTCTTCCGGAAAAAGCAGAGGCAGCGCCTCAACTACCTCAAGCATCTGTTTCCGCCCAAGGGGAAAATACACAGGTTCAATACCAGTCGATTACAAAAACTCCGGTTATTGACAGATATGCCTTCGCAAAAGATATAACACAGTTTTTAATTGTTTTATTTATTGTTATATTTATATTAGACTTTATTCTTATTGAGAGGCGGCAAATCGCGCGGCTTGTCGGGCATAACCTTGACCATATTTTATTTTTAACGGCAATCCTTATAATAATCGGACTTTTGAGCGCGGGAACATTGCTATAATTATGAAACACCTTTTATATTATCTTTCTCTTGCAATAATACTTTCGGCTGGAGTATTGGCTGTTGCTAATTTACATAATCAAAAATCACTGCAAATAGCTATTGTTGTTTTAATAGGCCTGTTTTATGTTTTATGGGGTGTAGTTCATCATGCTGTTGAACATAGTTTCTCCATAAAAATTATGTTAGAATATATTTCGATTGCACTACTTAGTATTTCTCTTGTTTTGTTTGTTTTAAATATTGCTTTGTAGCTGTCGCAAATTTGTAAATTTTATGAAAGGAATTGTTTTAGCAGGAGGACTGGGAACAAGACTTTATCCCCTAACACATGTTACAAATAAACATCTTTTGCCGGTTTATAACAAACCGATGATTTTTTACCCTATACAAACACTTGTCAATGCAGGGGTTAAACATATTTTAGTTATTACGAGCGGGCCCCACGTAGGAGATTATCTGGGAGTTTTAAAAAACGGAAAAGAATTGGGAGTTGACCATTTGGAATACGCATATCAGGAGAAACCAGATGGTGGCATTGCGGACGCGTTATCTTTAGCAGAAGATTTCGCGGATAATGATTCGATGACTGTAATTTTAGGCGATAACACAACAGATGCCGATATATCCGAAGAAATTTCTTCTTTTAAAGAAGGCGCAAAAATATTCTTAAAAAAAGTTAACGATCCAAGCAGGTACGGCGTACCTATTTTTGACAGTAAAGACGATAAGAAAATAATAGGAATCGAGGAAAAACCAAATAGTCCAAAAAGCAATTTTGCTGTTACAGGCGTGTATGTTTACGATCACAAAGTATTTTCTTACATTAAAAACATAAAACCATCAGCCAGAGGACAACTTGAAATAACAGATGTTAACAACGAATATATTAAAAAAGGTAAGCTCACGTGGGCTGAGCTCCATGGATATTGGGGTGATGCCGGTACTTTTAAAAGCCTTTTTAACGCGAATAGCTTCTGGGCAAATAAAGATCAGCAAGCTTAAGTAATTTTCATGGATGACCCTTATTTTTCTTCAATCTCTTTTAAAAACATTCTTAAAGCAAAACTCTTTGATGTTGAGGAAGTTACTTTTGTAAAACAGAATGGGGAAAAATATGTTCATCATATTGCAAGAAGGATGCCGACCGTAACCGTAATTCCCCTGACGCCGGAAAATGAAATAATTTTTATTTCCCAATACAGATACCTTTTTAAAAAAAACAACCTCGAACTTGTAGCAGGATTTATAGACAAAAACGAAACTCCGTTAAAAGCGGCAAAACGGGAATTAAAAGAAGAGACGGGCATTACGGCAAGTCAATGGGAGCAGCTTTTGGTCGCAGACATGAATGCAAGTGTTATGGTATCTCAAAATACAATTTTTCTGGCTAAAGGACTCGAAACCGGAGAGCCAAAACCCGACAAAGACGAGATTATAACTACTTGTAGATTAAAAATAGATGACGCCCTGCAAAAAGTGTTTACTGGACAAATCACCACGACAGAAAGTATCATAGGTGTACTACTTGTTGAAACATTATTAAAAAACAGGATAGTTTAAAAGATCAGTAATTATGAAATTACTTGTAACTGGCGGTGCAGGATTTATAGGTTCTAATTTTATTTTGTATTGGGTTAAAACTCATCCTAATGATTTTATAGTCAATCTTGACAAATTAACTTATGCAGGGAATTTGGAAAACCTGAAAGAAATTCAAGGTAACAGTAATTATTTATTCGTAAAAGGGGATATTTGTAATAGGGAAACAGTAAAAAAAGCAATGGACGGAGTTGATGTGGTTGTCCATTTTGCAGCGGAGAGTCATGTTGACAGGTCTATTATGAACCCGGAAGATTTTGTAACAACAAATGTTGTGGGTACACAAGTTTTGTTAGATATTGCAGTCGAAAAAAAAGTTAAACGTTTTCATCATGTTTCTACAGATGAAGTCTTTGGTGCTTTAGAGCTTGGATCTTCAAGCAAATTTACAGAAAATGCGCCTTACGATCCTCACAGTCCGTATTCGGCAAGTAAAGCAGGATCAGACCACCTGGTCCGCGCGTATGCAGATACATACGGACTCCCCATAACCATTACAAATTGTTCAAATAATTTTGGCCCGTATCAATTTCCGGAAAAAATGATTCCTTTGGCTATAACAAATGTAATGGAAGGGAAAAAAATTCCAATTTACGGAGACGGATTATATGTTAGAGACTGGCTATACGTAGAAGATCACTGTAAAGCAATAGATCTGGTTTTAGCAAAAGGGATTGTTGGCCAAACATATTGCGTTGGCGGATTAACCCAGGATATCTCTAATTTAGAGGTGGCAAAAAAAATTTTAAAAATTCTGGGTAAAGACGAAAGTTACATAGAATTTGTTAAAGACAGACCGGGCCATGACAGACGTTATGCAATTGATTGGTCAAAGATAAAAACAGAGCTTTCGTGGGAGCCTCTTCACGATTTTGATTCTTGGCTTGAGAAAACAGTCAGTTGGTATAAAGAAAATGAGTGGTGGTGGAAAGATATAAAAAACAGGAGTTATAAAGAATATTACGATAAACAATATGGACAAAGATAACATTGTTGGGACAGGACTTTCCGGTCTTGTAGGTTCCAGGATTGTCGAGCTTCTCTCACAAAAATACAATTTCCATGACTTAAGCCGAAAAACAGGCACAGACATTACAGATAGGAGTTCCGCAACGGACAAAATTTCAAATTCCGATTCAAATATTGTTTTACACATGGCGGCAAAAACAGATGTAGACGGATGCGAAAAAGATAAGGACTTAAAGGAAAACGGGGAAGCCTGGAAAATAAACGTTTTGGGCACAGAAAACATAATTGAAGCGTGTAAAAGTTCGGAGAAAAAATTAATTTATATTTCAACGGACATGGTTTTTAAAGGAGATAAATCTTTGGGTCAGACATATTCGGAAGAAGAAACACCAGATCCCTGCAATTGGTATGCACAAACAAAATATGAAGCTGAAAAGCGGATAATTTCAGCCGGAATTCCGTTTATCATTTTAAGGATTGCATATCCATATAGAGCGGTTTTTGAAAAAAAAGAATACGTAAGAATTTTTTACTCACTTTTAAAAGACGAAAAAGAATTTAGCGCAATAACAGACAATTATTTTACACCGACTTTTATAGACGATATCGCGGTAGTGTTACAAAATCTAATAGAAAAAAATCAGTCAGGAATATTTCACGCAGGAGGATTACAAACAGTGAGCCCTTTTGAATGCGCAAATATAATTGCGCAGACTTTTAATTTAGACAAAAGTTTAATCAAAAGTACAACAAGAGAAGTATATTTTAAAGACAGGGCTTATAGACCCTTTAACACCAGTCTTAAAAATGCTAGAATAGAATCCTTAGGAATTCAAACGAGATCATTTAATGAAGGAATTCAGGAGATTAGAAACCAAATATTAAAAATTAAAAATACATGACAATTACATTTATTGGACACGGATATGTAGGACTTGTTACAGCTGCAATTTTTGCGGATTTGGGGAATACGGTTTGGGTTATCGGGCATACAAAAGAAAAAGTAGAAAATTTAAAAAAAGGAATTCTCCCGATTTACGAGCCGGGGCTTGAAGAAATTGTCAAAAGGAATGTTTTGGCAAAACGTCTTTTGTTTACTTTGGATTACGAGAAAGCAATTCCTACATCCCAAGTAGTATTTATTGCAGTTGGTACGCCTCCAAAACCAACCGGAGAGGCAGATTTATCCGTTGTATTTGAAGTTGCAAAAAAACTCTCAAGTCACCTAGACGGTTATACGGTTGTGATTACAAAAAGCACAGTACCTGTTGGGACAAATAGAAAAGTTGAAGAAATTGTAAAAAAAGGAAAGCCTGTAAAGGCAATCGTTGATGTAGCGTCTGTACCGGAATTTTTAAGGGAAGGGCAGGCTATTGGAGATACGCAACACCCCGACAGAATAGTCATAGGGTCTGATTCGGAAAAGGCAAAGCAAACCCTTAAGGAGTTGCACGCGCCAATTGACGGCAAGCTTATTTTGACAACCTTAGAAACTGCAGAAATGATTAAATATGCCGCAAATTCTTTCTTGGCAACAAAAATTTCTTTTGCAAACGCAATTTCAAAATTATCCGAGGTAACAGGCGCAAACGGGCCAGATGTTTTGCAGGCAATAGGTCTAGACAGCAGAATCGGGCCAAAATTCTTAAATGCCGGGGCAGGGTATGGAGGAAGTTGCTTTCCAAAAGATGTAAAAGCACTCATTGCCATAGCCAAAGGCTATGGTTACGACTTTACGCTCTTGAGAGATGTTGAAGAGATTAATAAACAGGCAATGGAAGATATTGTTTCTAAAGTAAAAAAACAAACAGGCAACGTAAAGGGAAAAACAATTGGAGTTTTGGGATTATCTTTTAAACCCGATACAGACGATATGCGTGATGCACCATCAATTACGGTTATTAAGAAACTTACCGGACTTGGGGCAAAAGTGCAAGCATTTGATCCTATTGCAATGGATAATGCAAAAAAAATCATTAAAGGAATTACGCTTACCAAAAATGCAATAGATGCGGCCAAAGATGCCGATTGTTTGGTAGTTATGACAGAATGGAATGAGTTTAGACAATTGGATTTGAAAAAAATCAAAGACGTTATGAAATCCCCTGTTATAATAGACGGGCGAAACGTTTATGATCCCAAAAACGCCAGAGAATTAGGATTCTCCTACGTTGGAGTTGGTCAATGAAAACTGCCTTAATTACAGGAATTGCCGGATTTGCCGGAAGTTTTTTAAGCGAACATTTGCTGAAAAATGGCAACTACAACGTTTCCGGTACAACTTTATCTTTATCCGATTCCCCAAATCTAACCCGTATTAAAGACAAAATAAGATTAATAGAAGTTGATCTTTTGGATAAGGAAAAAGTTCATAAGATAGTATCCGACACAAAACCAGACGCAATATTCCACTTGGCTGCACTTGCTTCACCAACAAAAAGCTTTGAAGTCCCAATTGAAGTATTTACAAACAATGTTGCGGCAGAGTTAAATATTCTGGAGTCTGTTAGAAAAAACAATTTGCTGGACACAAAAATTCTTGTTGTCTCATCTGCGGAAGTTTATGGAAATGTAACGGACAAAGATTTACCTATGAATGAAAAAACAAGCCTTAATCCAACAAGTCCTTATGCTGTTTCTAAAATTGCTCAGGATTTTTTAGCATTGCAATATTTTCTCTCTTCAAAAATAAAAACAATAAGAGTCAGGCCGTTTAATCATATAGGGCCCCGGCAATCGCCTCAATTTGTTGCTTCAAGGTTTGCAAGCCAGATTGCGGAAATTGAAAAAGGAAAAAAAGAACCTGTTATGTATGTTGGAAGTTTGGATGCAAAAAGAGATTTTACAGATGTCAGGGATATGGTAAGAGCATACGATTTACTAATGGATAAAGGAAAAGTTGGAGATGTGTACAATGCCGGATCCGGCGTTTCTCATAAAATTTCCGATTTACTGTCTTTAATGCTTTCTTTAAGTAAGGTTAAAATACGCGTAGAGAAAGATCCAAATCTTGTGCGTCCTGCTGATAATCCACATCTTTTGTGTGACGTGACAAAAATTCAGGAGACAACAGGCTGGAAAGCAGAAATTCCTTTTGAACAAACACTTGAAGATACGCTAGACTATTGGAGAGATATCGTTTAGAATAAGTCAATGAAGCGTGCTTTAATAACAGGAATAACAGGTCAAGACGGCTCTTATTTGGCGGAATTCTTACTTGAAAAAGGATACAAAGTATTTGGTCTAACAAGGCGCACGAGCACAGTAAATTTTGAAAGAATCAAACACATTGAAGACCGAATTGAGTTGATTCAGGGTGATTTACTGGATCAGGGATCTTTAAATAGCGCTTTAGACGAAGTCCAACCCGAAGAATTATATAATTTAGCAGCCCAGTCTTTTGTAAAAACATCCTGGAATCAGCCCGTTCTAACAGGTGAGGTTACGGCAATCGGAGTCACCCGCATGCTTGAGGCAATCCGCACGGTAAACAAAAAAATTAAATTCTATCAGGCTTCAAGTTCGGAAATGTTTGGAAAAGTCACGGAAACCCCTCAAAAGGAAACAACAAGATTTTACCCAAGAAGCCCATACGGAGTTGCGAAAGTTTACGGGCATTATGCAACTGTAAATTACAGGGAAAGTTATGATTTGTTTGCCAGCTCGGGGATTCTTTTTAACCACGAATCTCCAAGACGGGGATTGGAATTTGTCACCAGAAAAATAAGCCATGCAGTGGCCAGAATATCACTCGGAAAGCAAAAATTTGTGGAACTGGGTAATTTGGATTCAAAGCGTGATTGGGGCTTCGCAAAAGATTATGTTGAAGCAATGTGGTTAATGCTTCAGGAAAAAACACCGGATGATTTTGTCATTGCAACAGGAGAAACACATAGCGTAAACGATTTTCTTGATGTTGCTTTTGGGTTTGTTGGTGTAAACGACTGGAAAAAATATGTTAAGTCAAATGTAAACAAATATATGAGGCCCGCAGAGGTTGATTATCTAATTGGTGATTACGGTAAAGCGAAAAAAACATTTGGATGGTCTCCAAAAACAAGCTTTAAGGAGTTGGTTGAGATCATGGTAAAGGCAGATCTGGAGGCGGAAAAAAATAAATAGCCTATGCAGACTGTGTGGATAACCGGAGGAGCAGGATTTATCGGCTCTAATCTAAGTAGTTCTCTTCTTTCTAAAAATTACAAAGTTATTTGTATAGATAATTTATTATCCGGAAGCGAAAAGAACATTGAAGATTTTTATTCAAATAAAAATTTTACTTATCTTCATCAGGATGTTATAGATTTTCCTCTGAGCCTTGCAAAAAAAATTTCTAAGCCTGATTATTTATTTCATTTAGCATCTCCCGCTTCCCCAAATAAAAACAACAAAATAAGTTATATGTGTAATCCTATAGAAACTCTTTTGGTTAATTCAAAAGGTACGCTAAACATGCTGGAAATTGCCAAAAATGCCAACGCAAAATTTTTACTTGCTTCAACTTCGGAAATCTACGGTGACCCTTCCGTTTCTCCTCAGCCGGAAACATACAATGGTAACGTAAATACACTGAGTGTAAGGTCTGTTTATGACGAATCAAAACGTTTCGCTGAAACAGCAAGCATGGCATATCTAAGAAAATTTGATTTAGATGCAAGAATAGTCAGAATATTTAACACTTACGGCCCAAATCTTAAAGCAGATGATGGGAGAGTAGTTTCTAATTTTATTTCCTCTGCTTTAAAAGGAGAACCTTTGACAGTATACGGGGATGGAACCCAGACCCGAAGCTTATGCTATATATCCGATTTAATAAGTGGTTTGGAGAAAATGATGTTTATGGAAAATATTAAGGGAGAGGTTGTTAATTTGGGTAATCCGGACGAGAAAAAAATCATAGAATTTGCTAACCTAATAATAGAGTTAACTAAGTCAAAGTCAAAAATTAAGTTCGAAAAGCTTCCTGAAGATGATCCAAAAAAAAGAAAACCGGATATAACCAAGGCGAAAAAGCTCTTGGGTTGGGAGCCAAAGGTCGGACTTAAAGAGGGTCTTATAAAAACAATAGAGTATTACAAGAGTTTAATTTAATGGTTGAGTGGTTAATAAATATGGCAGTTTAACAATGAGAAAGTGCCAATAAACCAATAAACATTAAAATCCATTTTAATTCAAATTCTAAAACTATGAAAATTGTTATTGTCCCGGCAACATACAACGAAAAAGATAATATAGAAAAATTTATTACAGTTTTGGAAAAAGAAGTATTCCCCAAAATTAAAAACCACAATATGCATATCCTGGTTGCGGATGACAATTCTCCCGACGGAACGGGCGAAATTGTTAAATCCCTTATGAAAAAATATAAAAATTTGGGGATTAATCAGGGGGAGAAAAAAGGATTGGGAGCAGCATATATTAGAACAATGGGAGAGGCAATAGGCAAAATGAATGCAGACGCGGTAATAAGCGTGGATGCGGATTTCCAGCACGATTTACATAAAATTCCGGATTTTATTAAAAAACTTGATGAGGGCTACGATATGGTAATCGGCACGCGTTATAGCGGAGGCGGTTCGATACCGGAAAACTGGCCTTTGCAAAGAAAGCTTTTCTCAATTGTTGCAAATCTTTTTGTCAGAACTGTTTTTACGAAGTTTAGTATTCATGATTGGACAGGTGGATATAGGGCAATTTCTAGAAAAGTTTTTATTAAAGAACGGCCGGAAATGACAGGTTTTAACGGCTATATTTTTCAGATCGCGTTCTTAAATAAAGCCGTAAGAGACGGATTCACTGTTGCGGAAGTACCATTCCATTTTTCGGACCGGACACTCGGAAGTTCAAAAATTGCTCCCCTAAATTATATTATTGATGTTGTAACATTTGTGCTAACAACGAGGTTTAAAGAATTAATTTTTGGTAAATTTGGTAAGTTTTTAGTTGTAGGAGGATTCGGGTTTGTTGTAAATGCAGTTATCTTAAAAATACTTGCTGAAAAATACCATTTTGACCCAACGATAGCAAATCTTGTAGGAGCGGCAATTGCAATTTTTTCAAATTTTAATTTTAATAACCACTGGACATTTAAGAGTGAAAAAGTTACCAGTATTTCTCAATATTTTGTGAAGCTTTTTCATTTTTATCTAACCTCCGTTTTTGGAGTGATTGTTATTCAAACAGGAACAATTTTACTTGGGGATATACTTTTTGGCAAGAAGGGGTATTTCTTATACTTTATTATTGGAACAGGTATTCTTTTGGTGTGGAATTTCTTTATATACAACAGGTTTATTTGGAAAAAGAAAAAGTAAACTAAATAAGTGTTTAAGCTCAGGAACAATTTTTTCTTGTTCCGCAGCTCGCAAATGTCAATTTTATTCGAGCATAAATAATTTCCTAAAAGTACTCAAGATAATATCCAATTCATGTTAGCTCGAAATGCGAACTGCGAAAAAATTATTCCATTCGCTTTTGATAACATGAAAAAAAAATTTGATTTTATTATCATTCTAGGAATTATTTGTCTTGGTGCTTTTCTTAGGCTTTACCGTATTCAGGACTACATGACTTTTTTGGGTGATGAGGGAAGGGACGTGTTGGTTGTTTACAATATTTTGCACGGGCATTTTACTTTGCTTGGACCAACCGCAAGCGTTGGCGGGTTTTTTCTGGGCCCAATTTATTATTATTTTATGGCGCCGTTTTTGTGGATTTTTAATTACAATCCCGTTGGCCCCGCAGTAATGATCGCACTTTTTGGAGTTCTCACGATCTGGTTTGTTTATAAAATTGGGAGCGAATTTTTTAATAAGACAACAGGAATAATTGCCGCTCTGTTTTATACAATTTCACCCTTAGTAATTTCATATTCGCACTCTTCATGGAATCCAAATTTAATGCCTATTTTTACTATCTTCACTCTTTACACATTATATAATGGAGTAAAAAATTCAGACAAAAAACTTTTCGTTCTGTCAGGAATATTTTTGGGAATTCTTTTACAGCTTCATTATCTTGCAACATTCGTTGGAGTAACTGTATTTATTTACGTACTTTTTACGGATTTTGTTCTGTCAAAAGTATATAAAACAAAAAAAATACTCGAATATATTTTATCTTCTGTAAGTAAATTATTTCTTGTATTTGTAGGTTTTATTGTCGGCCTGGCACCTTATTTAGCATTTGAGATACGACATGGATTTCCGAATACAATGAGTATTTTTTCTTTTATATTTAACTCTCCCGATGTGAAAACCGGGGGTAATATGTGGTATATAATTCAAAATGTATTTTTTAGACTTTTTGGGCGGCTGGTAACATTTTTTCCTCCCCCCGAACAACTTTCCTCCAGACCACATGAGCTTATTTCTATCTGGTATTTCTTAACTTTATTTTTAGGAATTGCTTCATGCGTATATCTTATTTACGTATTTTATAAAAAATTCCGCAGTAAAGAGGATTTCTTAAAAATATCTCTGATTCTTATTTGGTTTTTTATAGGCATTTTCCTTTTTGGATTTTATAAAAAATCTATTTATGATTATTACTTTGAATTTTTGTTTCCATTACCATTTTTGCTTGTTGGTTATTTTGTTTCATTTTTGTGGTCAAAAAAAATATATTGGAAAATTATCGCGGTTTGCACTATTTTTATCATTTCCTTCATTAATTTACAGGGAGTTTATTTCAGGTACCCCGCAAACAAACAATTGGCTCAGGCCGAAGAAATTTCAAAATTTGTGGTGCAAAAAACACAAAATAAACCGTACAACTTTGCCTTAATTACCAGTGGAAATTCAGATCAGGAATACAGATATTTCTTTACCATTTGGGGCAAACCGCCTGTAGTTATTCTAAATTCGCAGGAAGATCCTCAAAGGAAATCCGTAACAGACCAACTGTTGATTGTTTGTGAGGGACCTTGCGCGCCCTTGGGTAATTCTTTATGGGAAGTTGCAGGATTTGGCAGGGCGGAAATTGAAGACCGGTGGAACGTGTCTGTTGTAAGTGTTTATAAACTGGTACACTATAAAGGTCCTAATTAATAATGAGAATTACTGCCCGGATTAAACCCCAAATTACTGTGCGTACGCAAAGTTGTCCTGTTTGTGACAGTCCAATGGGAGATTTGCACCAGGAGGGCGGAAGTCGCGATGCCTATTGCCCGACGTGTGGTTACAAAGACCCTTACTTTAAGTAATTAATATATACCCTTATTACTCATTTTGCAGTAAGAAGCTCTAGGGAGTTTATTAAATGGAGTTATTCTCATACTTTTGTTTTACCGGTATTAACTCTTATTGTTTTCCTTTGCACATTTTAAGTTGCAAGCCTGAATATGAGGAGTATAACAAAAAACCCCCACACTCAAATGCGCGGGGGTTTTTACAAGATTACTTAATAATCCAATCTATGCTTTTCCAATCTTGTACATTCCTGTACCACAAACTGGGCATGTTCCTTTCATTGCTGGTTTACCATTTTTCATGGTTACCGGCTTTGCATTTGGATCATCTCTTTTTGCTCTG
This sequence comes from Candidatus Microgenomates bacterium, assembly GCA_025451195.1. Classification (GTDB taxonomy): domain Bacteria; phylum Patescibacteriota; class Microgenomatia; order Levybacterales; family UBA12049; genus JANWKV01. The sequence goes on from JANWKV010000060.1 coordinate 19,906, forward strand.
CATTTAACGCAGTACATTGTTGCCATAATCTTGTAGTCACCCCCTTTCAAAATTCTGTATTAAGAATTTATAATTAATAACTAACACCAGGTATCATAAAAATATGGTGTTGTAAAATAAAAAATAGAAAAAGTTGGAAAGCAATTACAATCGCACACACAGTAAGTGTTTTTTTAAGGTCATTATATACATAGGAATAAGAGGTAGTTTTCGGGTGATGAATAACAGGATTTGTTTTTTTGTCTTCTGACAGATTTGTAAAAGAATACGCAAATTGATTCAAGTCTCGTTTTTGGCTGGCGGCAATTTTTTGTTCCTTTGTTTTCCTGTGTTTAGCCATAATGAGCCCACGTTACACTATTGACACCCAGGCTGTCAAGAGTCTAAGATAAATTATACCCTTTATGCAAATTATTTGGATTGTTATAGTAGCGTTTTCGATATGGTTGACTCTTTTAACGTTTTTTTACTGGAAGCTGTCTTCTCATTACAATAAGCTCACAAAAGGCGCAAATCCAAAAACTCTTCAAGTAGTATTGGAGCAGTTATTAAAAGACGCGGAAATTGCAAAAACGGATATTGATTTTTTACAAAAACGGTGTGATACAATAGAAAAAGACGGGCAAACTCATATACAAAAAATTGGCCTTCTCCGGTTTAATCCATTTAAGGATACCGGCGGAGACCAAAGTTTTATTTTAGCCCTTCTTGATAAAGACGATAAAGGTGTTGTTATTTCGGGATTGTATTCAAGGGCAGGTACAAGGTGGTATGCTAAAAAGGTAGATGCCGGTCACGGTGTCGAATACGAGCTTTCGGATGATGAAAAACAGACTATAAAACAGGCAAAACATTCGCTAAAATAAAAAAATACTTTCATGCAAAATAAAAAATCTTTTTACGCAATATTAGTCGCAATAATTTTATTTGTTTTATCAACGGGTATTTCTTATGCTGTTTTCTCAAATACAATTAATAAAAAAATTATTGTTTCCGCGCCACCGGTTACAAAACTCGCAACCGGCAATACAATGTTTGATGAAAGCCTTCCAAAAACAGAGCCGTGCCCTTTAACAGGCGTTAAATATTCGGTTCAACAAAAAAACTGGTGGCTTTCTCACGAACCTTTAGGAGTTATGGTAGAAAATTCCACAGATGCCAGGCCACAATCCGGCGTATCTTTTGCAGACAATGTCTATGAAGCGGTTGCAGAGGGCGGAATTACAAGATTTTTGCTTATATTCTATTGTCAGGATGCAATACAGGTTGGTCCTGTCAGATCGGCGCGCATTTATTTTTTGGATCAGCTAAGACAATATGGAAAATATCCTCTTTATGCACACGTTGGCGGAGCTAACGCGGACGGCCCGGCAGACGCATTGGGAGAAATAAGCGATCTTGGATGGACAGGCTATAACGACCTTGACCAGTTTGCAATCGGGTTTCCGGTTTATTGGAGGGATTACAACAGACTGGGACATTCCGTTGCCACGGAGCACACAATGTATTCCACAACAACAAAGCTTTGGGATTTCGCAAAAAACAACAGAGATATAACGAGTACCAATAAAGAGGGCCAGTGGGATGCAAATTTTGTAACATACACTTTTAAAGATGATGCTGCAATTTCCGACAGACCTAAATCCCAAACAATCCACATAGAGTTTTGGGGAGATTCGGGTTACGATGTTGATTGGAAATATGACCCAAAAAATAATGTTTATTTAAGAAACAACGGAGGACAACCCCATATTGACCGGGATACAAATAAGCAGTTATCAGCGAAAAACTTAATTGTTTTATACATGAAACAATCTAACGCGGATGACGGATATTTAAATAACGAACATCTTTTATATCAAGATTCAGGTTCGGGTAAAGCCGTAATATTTATGGACGGTAAACAAATTACGGGAATCTGGAAAAAATCAGGACCAACTGGAAGACTTCTTATATACGATAATTTTGGAAGCGCAATAAAATTTGACAGAGGAAATCTGTGGTTTACAATTCTGCCCCTAAGCGGTGTTCTTAGCGTTAAATAATTTAATCTGCCCTCAAAGTTATCGCATTGGGCATAACTTTTTCCGGACTGATTTTGTGCAGTTTGGCACAAAATACAGTAAGAAGAGAATAAGCACCCCATATAAATTTAGCTATTGAAATTGGAAAAAAAAGTTATACAATATAGCATATGCTAGCCGACTTTATAACATCTAAATCACGCATTCAATTATTAAACGTATTTCTTACATATCCTTATGATATGTTTCATGTCAGAGAACTTGTAAGGCGTACCGGTGATGAAATAAATGCTGTAAGACGGGAACTGGCTTTTTTGGAAAAGCGGGGAGTGTTATCAAGAGAACCAAGGGCAAACCGCGTATACTATTCTATAAATAAGAATTATACATTCTACTATGATCTTTTAAGAATAGGCGCAAAAATGACAGGTCTTGGTTCGGAAGTTATTAAAAACAGAGTAAAACTTGGGAAAATAAAGTATGCAATGCTGTCGGGAAGATTTATCAGACAGCTTAAAAAAGATCCGGAGGAAGTAGATTTTTTAATTGTTGGTACGGTTGTGCTTCCGGAAATTGCACTTTTGGTCCGCAATGAAGAAGCCAGGCTTTCGGTTGAAATTAACTACACTGTAATGAGTGAAGAAGAATTTGATTTTAGAAAAAAGCGCAACGACCCGTTTATAAAAGGAATATTAGCAGGTTCCCGCGTTATGCTTCTTGGTGATGAGGAGAATATGCTGTAAACATGAAAAATCATCCCAGACTCCTTTTTTGGATAATTCTTCTTATTGGTGCATTTGCCGTAATTATTGACTTACCAATAACAAAGCCTGTCCATATAGAAACTCCAAAAATTCCCGGAATTAACAGAAAAATTTCTTTTAATTTACCCATTTATGGGTCTACTATAGATTTCTATTTTAATAATCAACATATTTTTTGGCAATTTCCCTTTAAAAAAGGACTCGATTTGGCGGGGGGAACAAGCGTTACTTTAAGGGCAAATATGCAGAAAATTCCAAAAGACCAAAGGCAGGACGCATTAAATGGGGCAAAGTTAGTTTTGGATAATAGGGTAAATTTACTCGGAGTTAGTGAGCCGACAATTCAAACTGCTCAAGTTGGAAGTGATTACCGCCTTATTGTTGATTTGCCGGGAATTAATGTTTCCCAGGCAGTGAGTTTGATTGGGACAACAGCCCAGCTTTCGTTTTGGGAACAAGGCGCAAGCGGGTCGGGAGCACTTAGAAATCCCAATACATTACCAATTGGAGTTCCACAAATATTAGGTGTTGATGCGAAGGAAACAAACCTTACCGGAAAAGATTTAAAGAGCGCCAGTGTTGTTTTTGATCCAAATACCGGAAAGCCTCAAATCCAATTAGTTTTTACAAGTAGTGGAACAGATAAATTTGCCGATATTACAAAAAATAACGTTGGCAAACCCGTTGTTATTGTTTTGGATAACCAGGTAATATCTTACCCAACAGTTAACGAACCAATACTTACAGGTAACGCGGTTATTCAAGGCCAATTCACGACAGATCAGGCAAATACACTTGCTATTGCGCTGCAGGGAGGATCTCTTCCCGTGCCCCTTACGATTTTGGCACAAGATTCAATCGGTGCAACGCTTGGACAAAGTAGTCTGACAAAAAGTTTATTGGCAGGAGTTTTGGGTTTTGCAATAATTGTTATTTTTATGATTGTTTTATATGGAATAAGAGGGATTATGGCAAGCGGGGCTCTTTTGATTTACACAATTTTAGTCTTAGCGATCTTTAAAATAATCCCTGTTACATTAACTCTTGCGGGAATTGCCGGATTTATACTCTCCATAGGTATGGCAGTTGATGCAAATATTTTAATTTTTGAAAGAATGAAAGAAGAATTGCGCGCCGGAAAGGACTATTCCAGCGCAATAGAACTTGGGTTTTCGAGAGCATGGTCTTCAATTCGCGATTCAAACATATCAACTCTGATAACAAGTTTTATATTATTTAAATTCGGTACTGGTATTGTTAGAGGATTTGCTTTAACCTTAGCAATTGGAGTTATTATTTCCATGTTTAGCGCAATTACGATAACAAGGACATTTTTAAGAGTGTTCCATAAAAAATAATTATGAATATAATTGGTAAAAAAAATTTATACTTTGCAATTTCCCTTTTGGTAATTGTGCCGGGGCTTATATCTTTACTTTTGTTTGGGCTTAGACTTTCAATTGACTTTACAGGCGGATCAAGAATGACCCTGACTAATATTAACCCTTTCAGTCTAAACAAAATTAAGGGCGAGCTTGGTAAAGAAAAAGTGGAAATTGCAACAATCCAACAATCGGGCGGCCAAGCAATTATACGTACGGGTCAATTGTCTTCGCAGGAACATCAAAAAATAATATCAGACATCTCAAAAATAGATCCAAAAATTAAAGAGGACTCCTTTGAGACAGTAGGTCCAACAGTCGGAGGGGAAACAACTACAAATGCATTAATCGGCGTTGTTTTGGCATCTGTACTTATTGTTTTATATATTGCATGGGCATTTAGAGAAGTTCCAAAACCCGCAAGCAGTTGGAGGTTTGGAGTTTGTGCAATTATTGCGCTACTTCACGACGTATTGGTTGTTGTAGGAATATTTTCCATACTTGGTCACTTTGCGGGCGTTGAAGTTGACAGCCTTTTTGTAACAGCCTTATTAACAGTAATTGGATTTTCCGTGCACGACACAATTGTTGTTTTTGACCGGATAAGAGAAAACTTAAAAAGAAAATTAACTCTTTCTTTTGAAGAAGTCGTTAACGAATCAATTCTTCAAACCCTTGGCCGTTCTCTTAACACATCCCTTACTGTTATTCTGGTTTTATTTGCTCTTTTAATTTTTGGAGGAGAGAGTACAAAATGGTTTATTGTTGCACTTTTAGTTGGTGTTTTGAGCGGAACATATTCTTCCATTTTTAACGCATCCCCTCTTCTTGTTTTGTGGAATGAAATTTCACAAAACAGAAAAAAATCCTAATCATTCTTTGATTTTTGAAGTAAAATAAGCCGCAATAAAAAAGGGAAATAGGGATTATGGAAAAACAAATTAAAGTAAATGGAGAGTATTACACGATTCTAATGGAAAAGTTTATTTAAGAGATTCTTTAACAATTTTACTGACCAATCCTCCGTCGGCTTTACCTTTTACTTTTGGCATTAAAACACCCATTACTTTACCTATTTCCGCCATGGATTTTGCACCGGTTTGGGAGATTGCATCAGCAACCAATTTTTTAATTTCTTCCTCGCCCATTTGTGCGGGTAAATATTTTTCCAAAAGTGAAAGTTCGCTCTTTTCTTTATCTGCCAATTCCTGTCTGTCTGCCTTTTCAAATTGTTCAATTGAATCTTTCCGCTGTTTAACTTCCTTTTGGATAACTGCCTGAATATCTTCTTCCGTTGCCTCGTAACCTGCGCCACCTTTATTAATTTCGTAATATGTAATGCCTGATAAAATAAATCTGATAACAGATGTTTTTAACTGGTCTCTTGCAAGCATCGATTGTTTTAACTCGTCTTTTAACTGCTGTTTGGTTATCATTTTTATAAAAATAGATTCTCTGGATGACAAAAAATTTAGATCAGTCTTCCTAGGCCAAGTTTTATGCTCTTCTTAAACATAAAAACAAAAAACCATATAGATAATACCAGATAAACTATATTTAGTGCAAAACTTATAACAAGCTTGTCCATAGAGAACTTTCCTGTAAACAAAATTTCCCTTATTCCCTCAAAAATATATGTTGAAGGGATGCATAGTGCAATTTTTTGAGCCCATAAAGGTAAAATAGAAACAGGATAATAAAGAGCGGAAAAAGGCGCAACAAGGGAAATTCCAGCCCAGGCAATTGTTTGGATTTTACCGCCATATCTAATAAGAAATGCTCCAACCAGAAACCCTCCTGCCCAGCCTGTCATAAGTAAACTTACTATAAAAGGTAATAAGTATAAACCAAAAGAGAAGACATTATATTTATAAAAAAGAAATGCCAGAAGGGCCGAGAACCCTACGCTTACAACGCATTTTATCAAACCAAATACTATAAATGACATCATCCATTCCCAGACGGTTAGAGGAGTTGAAAAAATATTTACCAAATTTCTATCCCACAATTCCTGCAATATATTAATGCTTATTTCATGCTGTGCCCTCCAGATAACAACCCAAAACACAAGACCGCTTAATATAATGAATAAATAATGTGAAGTATTTGTCCCCAGACTTGCCAAATAAATTCCTGTTAGTCCCCAAATAAATAAATCCATTGCCGGCCAGTAAAACATATCGGTTAACCTGTCCCAGCTGTGTTTTGTATTTATGCCGTGGCGGATTACCATTGCCCAAATTCTATTCCAATTCATTTTTATTCCTTTCTTGGTCTTCGGTTTTTACCACTTCCAAAAAATAATCTTCAAGATCGGGTTTGTTAATAAGGATTTCTGTATAAGTTATTTTTTCTTTCGCCAAATTCATTAGAAGATTCGAAATATTTTTTTCATCCAGCTCTATAAAAAACCTTAATTTGTTTTTTTTAAAAGTCAATTTTTCCCTGTCAAACAACATTTTTGCTTTTTCGTCATGCTCCAGAATTAAAAGTTCAACAGTTGCTTTGGAAAACTTTTTAGCCAGATTTTCGGGTTTGTCTTCATCGACTATTTTCCCGTTTTTGATTATCATAACCCTGTCGCAAAGCTCTTCAACCTCATTCATATTATGCGATGTGAGAAGCATACTTACATTGTATTCTTTTTTTTCTTTCTTAAGGAACTCTCTGATTTTCATGGCAATATCTACATCTAAGCTCGCGGTTGGTTCGTCAAGTAAAATTATTTTTGGATAGTTAAGAAAAGCCTTTGCCATAAAAAGACGCGTTTTCTCGCCTGCCGAAAGCATGTAAAATTCTTTTTTCAATAAATGGTCGATTTCAAATTCTTCAGCTAATTTTGTAATCCTTTTCTTCCTGTCTTTTACTTCGTAAAGTCTTGCAAAAACATCTAATATTTCCCAGACAGTAAAAAACCAAGGCATGCTAATATACGTTGAGGAGAAATTTGTATTCTTTAAAATTTCTTCCCTGTTATCATTAAAATTTTTTCCAAAATAAGTAACTGTACCGCTTGTCGGCTGCATCATTCCTAAAAGCATTTGGATGGTTGTTGTTTTTCCGGCTCCGTTTTTACCAAGTAAACCAAAAATTTCACCATCGGCAATGTTAAATGAAATATTATCAACTGCGGTAAAGTCTCCGGGTTTAGATTTAAATTTTTTAGTTAGATTTTTTACTTCTAAAATATTTTGCATGAATCTATTATAGATGATTAAAAGATTCTGAAACAAATTCGTTGAACTCAGTGTTCTGAACATATCGAAAGACAAGTTCTGAATGACAAAATAGGAGAAACTTATGACTATAATTCATTTATTCTTTTAAGTAAGTACTCTCTCGTGTTTTTTGATAGATCCTCATCAACTTCTTCAAATAATTTTTGCAGAATTTCTCCAATTTTTGGGCCGGGCTTAATATTTAACTCTTTCATAATATCGGTTCCATCAACCGCTAAATCGTTTATAGAAAATGGAGCTGGTTTTAATTGTTCCTCAATCCTTTCCTTAAATTTTTTAAGCCTCCAACTCTCTGCCCTTTCATCCGGAATTCCGCTTCCCAACCTGTCGCCTATTCTTAAATCAATCATGTCTTTTACGCTTTCTACTCCAATTCTTCTTATAAAGCGCCTGACTCCGGCGTCTGTTACATGTTCGTCAACGCTAAACATATGCCAACGGATAAGGTTAACAATTTTACTCCGGTCTTTTTTGGAAAAATGTAACCTGTTACATATTTCGTACGCCAGCTGAGCGCCTTTTATTTCGTGGTTGTAAAAAATCACCAAACCGTTTTCGTCTTTTCCAACAACGCGGGATTTGCCGACGTCATGAATAAGAGTTGCAAATCTTACAATCGGGTCTTTAGACGGAGTTGTTTTTAGAGCAAGTAAATTATGGTCCAAAACATCGTGAATATGATGGCGGCCCGGTCTGGCTTGAGAAAGGCCTTTGCCCTCAAGAAGTTCTGGTAAAACGTACTGCAAAAGGCCGGCATTTTTTAAAAGCATAATGCCCTCATATGGAAAATCGCTTGCTAAAATTTTTAACAATTCGTCCCTGATTCTTTCTCCTGAAATCTGTGGCAGTAACATTGCGTCAGAAAGCATTGCTTTCCAAGTTTTGTCATCTATTACAAAAGAAAGTTGGGTTGCAAATCTTATAGCTCTCATGAGGCGAAGCGCGTCTTCTTTAAATCTTTTTGACGGGTCGCCAACTGCCCTAACTGTTTTTTTCTCCAGATCTGTTTTTCCGTTAAACGGATCTATAAATTTATTATTGTCCAAATCGTAAGCGATTGCGTTTATTGTAAAATCACGTCTTTGTAAATCTTCTTCAACTGTTTTTCCCCATGTAACATTTGTCGGATGGCGGAAGTCTTTATATTCTCTCTCGGTGCGATAAGTTGTAATTTCTACAACGTGCTCTTCGTTATCAATATTTGTTGGTATACCTACTGTTCCAAAATCATTATCATAAAATCCGTTAGGAAAAAGTTTTAAAATATCGGTTGGAACGGCATTGGTTGTAAAATCCCAATCCTTAACGTGTTTATTTAAAAGAATATTCCGCACAGATCCGCCAACAAGATAGATCTCAAAATCTGCCTTTTTAAATATCTGAAAAATTTCTTTAACTTGTGCTGGTAAGTAATCGTTCATGCTGATAAAATTATAGCATGTTGAAACAGAGAAAATGGAATGTTATTAATAAATTAAAAGTTAAAAGTGAAAAGTTAAAAGTTCAGGAATTAATCAATATTATTTTAGAAAACAGGGGAATAAAAACAAAAAAAGAAATTGAACAATTTTTAAGCCCTTCTTTGGAAATGGTAAGTGTTGATTCTGTTGGCATAAATAAAAATCAATTAAAAAAATCTCTTGACCGGATTAAAAAAGCAATCAATAGAAAAGAAAAGATTGTTGTATTTGGGGATTATGACGTTGACGGAATAACAGGTACTGCAATTTTGTGGGAAACGCTCTACGCGTTGGGAGCAGATGTAAGTCCGTATATTCCCCACCGCGTCGAGGAAGGCTATGGACTTTCTGTTAAGGGTGTAGAGAATGTCAAATATCAAATGTCAAATATAAAATTGATAATTACCGTAGACAATGGGATTGTTGCCAACGATGCCATTGATTTTGCAAACAAAAATAATATCGATGTAATAATTACAGACCACCATACGATTGGAGAAAAACTTCCTGAGGCGTTTTCAATTGTCCATACAACTTCCCTTTGCGGGGCGGGAGTTGCGTGGATTTTATCGCAAAATCTCAAATCCCAAATATCAAATGTCAAAAAGAAAAAAGACGAGGATGAACATCTTGACCTTGTTGCTTTAGCTACGGTTGCAGACCTTGTTCCTTTAACCGGTAACAATAGAATTCTCTTAAAAACCGGTTTGGAGTATTTACAGAAAACAACACGCATTGGTTTGAAAGAATTATTTAAAGAAGCACAAATTGACCCGCAAAAAATCGGAGTTTATGAAATTGGACATATTATTGCACCGCGTCTTAACGCAATGGGAAGACTGGAAAGCGCAATGGATTCTTTAAGGCTTTTATGTACAAAAGATAAAAACCGCGCAAAAATGCTGGCAGAAAAATTGTCAAAAACAAACAGGGAACGCCAACTCTTAACTCAGGCAGCAACCTTGCACGCAATGGAAAGTGTTAAGAATCAAAAAAATTTAAAAAATCTTTTATTTATTGTTAATGAATCTTATGAAGAAGGAATTATTGGTTTGGTTGCGGGGAAACTTGTCGAGCAATTTTACAGACCTTCAATTGTTGTGAGCAGGGGAGAAAAAGTAAGTAAGGCTTCTGCAAGATCTGTAAGTGGGTTTAATATTATTGAGTTTATAAGAGAAGCCCAGGATTTATTAATTAACGCAGGCGGGCATCCAATGGCAGCAGGGTTTACAATCGAGACCGAAAAGATTGAAAAATTACAAGAAGCTTTGGAAAAACTTGCAGAGGTAAAAGTTAGCAATGATCACTTAACTCCTATTCTTAAAATTGATTGCGAATTGGACTTAGAAAGTATCTCTAAAAATCTCTATGACAGCCTGAAAAAACTTTCCCCTTTTGGAATGGGAAACCCGGAGCCAACATTTGTAAGTAAAAACGTAAATGTTTCGGATATCCGTTTTATCGGGAGGGAAAAAAATCATATTAAATTCAGGTTTTTAACAGACCAAAAAAAAACAATAGAAGCAATAGCATTTAGCATGGCGGATAAGGCAAGAGAAATAAAAATTGAAAGTTTAATAAATATTGTTTATACGATAGACGAAAACGAGTGGAATGGGGAAACAAATCTTCAACTTAAGATAAAAGATTTCCTCCCGTTAGCAAGCGGATAGTTAAAAGATTCCTTGCAAAATACAGTAAGAAGAGTATACAATAGACCGTAATGAAAGCAAAATCGCAAAGAACGCTCATAACCCAAACGCCGCAAAACACGGAAAAAGAAGTAACTGTTAAGGGTTGGATTCAGACAGTCAGAAAACACGGAAAGATTGCTTTTTTTGATTTGTACGATAGGTCCGGAATTTTGCAAGTTGTTGCAACAGGAGAAGTTGTAAAAATTGCGGAAAAACTGGAACAGCGGGACGCTATAAAAGTAACAGGTACTATAAAAAAAAGAGGGGAAAAATATATTAACCCGAATATCACGACAGGTGAAGTTGAGTTGGACGCAAAGGAAATAGAGATTGTTGCAAAATCGGAAGTTTTGCCTTTTGACATGGGAGGAAAAGATCTAAATTTGGAACTTCCTACACTTCTGGATTTTCGTTCCCTTTCTTTAAAACACGAAAAAGTCCAGATGATCTTTAAAATCCAAGCGGCAATTGCAAAAGAATTTAGAAATGCGGCAGAAAAACTTGACTGCACCGAAATTTTTGTCCCGACAATTGTTGCAGGTGCAACAGAAGGCGGAGCGGAAGTTTTTCCTGTTGATTATTATGGCCACAAAGCATTTATGTCCCAAAGCCCGCAACTTTACAAACAAATTTTGGTCGGGGTATTTGAAAGAGTCTTTACTATTGCAAAAGCGTACCGTGCCGAACCTTCTGTTACAACAAGACATTTGGCAGAAGCAACACAAATGGATGTAGAAATTGCATTTATAGAAAAATTCGAAGATTTACTGGATGCTTTGGAATTTGTGGGGACAAGCGTAATAGCTGCGGTTTCGGATAGATATCCGGATATTCTTAAGTCTTTTGGAGTTGACAGGCCGCTTGTTCCAAGCAGTGTTCCCAGGCTAACTTTAAAAGAAGCGCAGGAAATTATCACAAAACGGACAGGACGGGATTTAACCCGCGAGATGGATTTAAATCCCGAGGACGAAAAAGAAATTTGCGCATGGGCAAAAGTGGAGAAAAAATCCGACTTTGTTACAATTACGCATTTTCCAATGAAGAAAAAACCGTTTTACACACACCCGGACTTAAAAGATAAAACTCTTAGTTTGTCTTATGACCTTTTGTTTAGAGGACTTGAAGTCTTAAGCGGCAGTAGGCGTGTTGATAATTACGATCAGTTGGTTTCTCAAATGAAAGAAAAAGGCGTTAATCCAAATGATTTTGGAATGTATTTAATGGCTTTTAAATACGGAATGCCTCCTGAAGGCGGATTTTCTTTTGGACTGGAAAGGCTTACTATGAAATTTTTGGAATTGGAAAATGTGCGTCAGGCAAGTCTTTTTCCAAGAGACATGGAACGAGTAGATGAAAGGCTTTCAAAAAGTAACCCAAAAAATAAAAAAACCAAATAGTAGTAAAAAACTCCGCTACTTTCTGGAATTTACCGTTCCGGTTGTTTTTTTGTCTTTATTTATCTTTTCGATTTTTGTTTACGACAGCATAACTGTTTTTATTGAGTCCCAAATTGTTAAGCAGGTACCCTTTACTCTCCCCAGTCCAACAGATTATGTAAAATTAAATAATTTTGTAAATCCGGACATTTCCGCCCAGGCGGCAATAGTTATGGATAATTCCTCAAAAACAGTTGTCTATGCAAAAAATCCGGAGTTGAGATTTTCTCCTGCCAGTACAACAAAAATAATGACAGCACTTGTCGGGTTTGACCATTATAAAATGACAGATGTTTTAACAATTAAAAAAATTGATCCGGAAGGAGTTCATGTAGGGTTTTATATAGGGGAAAAATTGACGTTCGAAAGCATTCTTTACGCAATGCTTCTGCCGTCCAGTAACGATGCGGCACTTTCTATTGCACAAAACTTCCCCGGAGGAGAAAACGCGTTTATAGAAAAAATGAATGAAAAAGCAAAACAATTTCATTTGCATAACACAAACTTTGCCGATCCGGTAGGCCTTACCGATGACCAAACATATACAACCGCCGCAGACCTTTCAAAACTTGCCTCAATTGCAATCGAAAACCC
>JANWKV010000061.1 GCA_025451195.1 Candidatus Microgenomates bacterium
ATAGAGTTATGGTTATCTTTCTTCAAAATGGATGAAGTGTTTCCCCAGGCGGTGGGCAACAAGAATGATTATCCCAAGTGCCGGAATTGCAAAAACAGCCCCGATTCCTCCGGCAATTTTAAAGCCGACAATAAAGGACAGTAATACAACAATAGGATGCATTTTGAAAGTTTTTCCCAAAAGCTTTGGTCCTATTACATTAAAAATAATTTGCTGGGCAATAAGTAGCAAAATAAAAACAAAAAGTCCTCTCCCGGGGTCCGTTACAAAAGAAACAATTACAGGCGGTATTATTCCGAGAAACGGGCCCAAAAAAGGAACAATTGTTAATACTCCTGCCAGAAAAGCAGTAGACAGGGCAAAGTCAATATTAAAGATTCTGAGTATTATCCATGTTGCAACTCCTGCTAAGAGGCCAAAAAGAATTTGAACGCGTATAAAAGACGCGAAAGTAGAATCTATCACGCTTTGGACAAACTCAATTTCTTTTTGCCATTTTTTGGGGAAAAGGTCGATAAGCTCTCTCCCGATTTTATCTTTATCAAGCACAAAATAGAATGAGATAATAAAAATAAGAATGGTGTTAAAAATAAATTGCGCAACGGATGGAATTATAAAAAGAGAACTGCCAAGTGAGTTTGCGATGGTATCTTCCCATTTATTTACGAAAGGAGGATAGCCCGCCAGATATTTTGGTAAAACTGTAAAAAGTGCCTGCAGTTGAGCATAAACCATTGGAATAAATAAAAACACAATAATTCCCAAGAATCCAAAAAAACATAAATATATGATAAGTGCGGAAAAAATCTTCCCTATTTTAGTTATTTTTTTTAAACCATTCACAAGCGGTTCAAGAATAAAACTCAGTAACCAACTACAGATTAAAATTATAAAAACATCTGAAAAATTTCCTAATACCGACCAGGCAATTTGAAGAAGGTATATTCCAATTGCGGCAATTGAGAGGGTAATAAGAATTTTTATGGAAAAAGCATGCTTTTTTAATTCGTCCAGCATACTTTTATTCTTCCACTACAAAACAAGCAAGTCAACAGGTGAATTAGTAAGTTTTCGCAATTTGTTGTCCTGAATGGTAAATAAGTCTTCAATTCTTACACCAATTTTTCCGGGGATATAAATTCCAGGCTCTATGGAAAAAACCATTCCCTCTGCCAGCGTGTCCTTTGAAAATGGGGAAAGACTTGGAGATTCATGGACATCAATTCCAATGCCGTGTCCCAAGGAGTGGGGAAATTCCGGGAAATTCCGGGATATTATATGACCTCTGGCAACTTTATCAATTTGTTTGGCATCCACTCTGGAGTTTTTTTCCAAGAGTGATTCTATTTTTTTAACAGCCTTTTCTTGAGAAGCCCGCACTATTTCGTAAACTTTTTTCTCAAAATTCTCCGGTTTTCCAAAATAAATTGTTCTGGTCATGTCCGAACAATATCCCTCATTTATCACTCCAAAATCAAGTAATACAAATTGGTTTTCTTCAAGTTTATCTTTTCCAGCGCTGTGATGAGGTACTGCTGCATTTTTTCCATACGCTACAATTGTAGAAAAGGAAGGCAGGCAATTATTTTTTCTCATTTCAATTTCCATTCGCGCCGCAATATCCATTTCTGATCTGCCTATTTTTATTTCATCAAGAATATAATCAAAAACTTTATCTCCTATTTCACATGCTCTACGGACTTTTTCTATTTCTTCTTTTGTTTTTTCTATTCTAATATTTCCAATAAACAGCGGATTAAATTTAACGTTTATTTTTTGGAGTTGATTAAATTCAAAAACAGTAATGTTTGTGTTTTCGTATCCGATTGTTTTAACGCTTTCTTTTTGTGTGATTTCTGTCAATACTTTTGTTAAAGAATTATCACGGGAAATTATTATTGTTGTTAATCCGTTATGTTTTATGTCATGCTCATATAGAGGGCTTGTGATCAAAAAAGCGTTATTTTTTGTAACAAAACAATAGGCTTCCCTCTCTGCTTGAGAAAGTCCGTAAAAATCCGACAAATAAAAAACATTACTCTTTGAGCTGATGAGTACAGCGTCAACAAGATTTGTCTCCATTAAACGCCTTATGCGGGCAATAATTTGTGATTTCACTGTGATGTTGATTTGGTTTTAGATTGAGCTTTTAAAGTTGGAGAGGGGACAACTGTCGGCGCAATTGAAATTTTTGGGTTTACAGGTAAAGAGGGAAATCTAATAATCCTTGATGCAATAATTTTGCTTTTATCTTTTGCATCAAAAAACCCGACAATAAAAACTCTTTCTCCCAACTGCAATTTTGAAAATCCGGATTTAACCAGGCCGTCGCTTCCGGACGTATAAACATACGTTTTTGTTACAGTTTCTACTTCCACAGTGTATTCTTTATTTTCAACGTTCGCGGCAATAAAAGAATAATCAGAGCTGTTTAAATCCAAAACCACGCCGCTAATTATTTGGGGAAGTGTCAACACATTTACAAAACGGGCCAGAATTCTTCTAGATTCTTTATTATATAATCCCAAAACACCAATCGTCATGCCGTTACTGATATCCGAAATCCCAAAGCTTCCTTTTGTTGTTGGAGATGAAAAGTTTGTTAATTCGTCAACATCTATAAAGTTGATGTTGCCATAACTGTCGGTAACGGTAATTTGCGATTCCGATACATCGCTTACGGTCCCTATTATTCCCTTTTTTTCAACAAGGTTCAATTGAGCAACGCGCGATGCAATTCTGTCTTTCAAATCATTAATCTGTTTATCCAAGTCTTCAGTTGGTGATTGCGTGGGGGATGATGGCGTTGCGGTTGCGCTAACAGCAAGGCTTCGCGCACTTCCGGCGGTATAAAAAAGAGTTAAAATAATTAGTAAAATTAAAATATACTTTTTCATAGTTTTTAAATTTACTTATCTGAGTTTAATTAAAACTTCTAAAGCCAAGAAACTGGCCTGGAAGATGTAATTAAAAATCTTCAGTTGAATAAGTTACTGTAATAGTTTTTGTAATTTCATCTCCGCTTTGGGAAATTGCAGTGAGTGTTATTTGGTTCTCGTCATCGTCCAGGGGCACACTTACAGAATAATTTCCGTTTTCCGCAGGTGAAACTACTTGATCTGTTCCGGAAGTGCTTACAATTAGCGTTGCCCCTTCAATTGTTTTACCGCTAATCGTTATGCTTTTTTGGGATACAACTTCGCCGTCTTGAGGCTTATCAATGCTTAGAAAAACGCTGGGACTTTTTGTAGGAGTTGGATTTGCTATTGTTATCTTTGGAATTTTTGAATCGGGAATAGTCTTTGTTGATTGATATAAAAAAAACGCGATACCAGCGACCAAAAGCCCTATAACAACAGCGATAAATGATAAAACTACTTTTTCCGTTTTCATAAATTAAATAAATCAAGACCCTTAGGCTTCGTCAATTAACAGCTTGGTTGTTATATGCGGAAGGGTCAATAACCGATAAATCTATACCCAGCTTACTCAGGTTTGTAAAGAGTGTATAATACCCGATTACTTGATTTTGACCTCACCAACTTTTGCAAAATCAAGTATGAGTAGTATATCTATTTCTTTACAAAATGTTGCCTTAGTAAAGGGTATGATAAGACATAAGAAAACCATTGTCAACAAAAAATTGGTGTGTTAGGATACTCATATGGAAATATCAAAATTATCCCAAAAGGGAATAAAAGTAAAGTCAAAGTTAATAACTTTAGCTGTTACGCCTTTTAACGCAAAAGGAAAAGTGGCCATAGACTGCGTTCTTTTGTATACAAAAAATGAAAACAATTTGCCAACGTTTGAAACACAACCTCTTATTGTTGACGGGCCGGGCGAATACGAAATCAAAGGTGCAAAATTCTCTGGGGTCGGTAAAAAAGAAAACACGGTTTATCTTGGTAAGCTTGACGGAATAGATACTGTAATAATGCAGGCAAGTACAGCCCAAAAGGGAAAAGAAATGATTCATGAATGCCA
The DNA here is from genome assembly GCA_025451195.1 of Candidatus Microgenomates bacterium. Classification (GTDB taxonomy): domain Bacteria; phylum Patescibacteriota; class Microgenomatia; order Levybacterales; family UBA12049; genus JANWKV01. The sequence continues at coordinate 3,988 of JANWKV010000061.1, forward strand.
GCTGGCAATTTTAGAAGCAGATGCCGAACTTGACGAATCAACTATAACTGCATTTTCGGCAAGCGCAATTGTATTATACGGAGAATTTGCCGAGAGTATATCTAAGAAGATTGGTAAAAACGTTATAACGTCTTCTAAATATCAAGCGTTAAAGGATAAATTACCAACAGATACAGAAGTTATTCTGCTTGAGTAAGACCTTCTATGGTAAATACGAAAGTTCCCCCGTCTGATACAAATGCCGAAAGCAGCGTTTTGGGAGCTATTTTAATTGACAAAGAGGCAATTAATATTGCATCAGAAATACTTGGCCCAAACGATTTCTACAGCGATATACATAGTATAATTTTTGACTGTATGCTCTCTTTATACGAGGAGAGAAAGCCAATAGATATAGTCACTCTTACTTCCCAGTTAAAAAAGAAGAAAAAATACACGGAAATCGGCAGTACAACAATTGTCGATTTGGTAAACGAAGTGCCAACAGCGGCAAATGTTGAGCATTACGCCCGCATAATAAAAGAAGCATCAACCAAACGCGCGCTCATTAGCATGAGCGGTCAAATTTCCGGCCTTTGTTTTGAAGAGGACAAAGAATTAAAGGATATACTCAACACTGCCGAATCAACAATTTTCTCAATATCACAGGGAAATGTTGTCAAGGGATTTATTCCCATTAAAGAGTCACTGGCATCAAGTTTTGACAGAATTGACGAACTGCACAAAAGGGGAGCAGGGCTTAGGGGAATCGGGACCGGTTTTACGGATTTAGACAATATGTTATCCGGCATGCAGCAGTCAAATCTTCTCATTTTGGCAGCAAGGCCTGGTCAGGGAAAAACTGCAATGGCGGTTAATATAGCCCAGCATGTTGGAGTAAAAGATAAATTACCTATTGGAATTTTTTCACTTGAAATGAGCCAGGAGGAATTGGTAGATAGGCTTTTGGTAGGGCAGGCAGATGTTGATGCATGGAGGCTTAAAACAGGAAAGCTATCCGAAACAGATTTTGCGAAACTTTCCGAAGCAATGGGGCAACTGGCAGATGCACCGATTTTTATTGACGATACTCCCGGTCTTTCAATACAGGAAATGCGCACAAAAGCAAGAAGACTGCAGCTTGAGCATGGCATCGGGCTTATTATTGTTGATTATCTTCAGCTTGTTGATCCGGGAAGGCATTACGACAGCCGCGTTCAGGAAGTTTCTATTGTATCCCAGTATTTAAAAAATTTAGCGCGTGAATTAAAAGTCCCGGTAGTAGCACTCTCTCAGCTGAATCGTTCGGTTGAGCATAGAGGGGAAAAAAGGCCTCAGCTTGCAGACCTTAGGGAGTCGGGAGCTATCGAGCAGGACGCAGACGTTGTTATGTTTTTGTATCGGGCTGATGAAGAAGCGGCAACATCCAATGCAATAACTACAAAGCTTTTGATTGCAAAACACAGAAACGGCCCAACAGGGGAAATAGACTTAATTTTTAGAGGAGACAGGATTAAATTCTACAACGTGGAAAAACACGTTACCACGGGAGAAGTATAAATTTAAAAAAGCTAAATGAGCAAATCAGACAGAAAATCAATCGTTGCGTGTGCCGCGATTGAGCTGGTGAGAGATTTTGAAAACGTAAAATGCAGAGCATACAATATGCTTACTTCAAGTAAATACAGCTCATAGATAAAAATTTTATCTATTGTAAAATGATATACATAAATAGAAATAGGAGTATGAATAAGGGCAAACAAAACAGAGCTTATACCAATGGATAAGAAATTACTGTGTAATATGTTTGTCAATCTGGCCTGCAGATAACCCCTAAAAACCGTTTCTTCAATAACAGCTGTAATAACTGCATAAATAAGTATCATAATAATTTCAAAAATATTACCTTTTTGATAATCAAGCTGGACTGTTGTGTGAAAAATTACCATACCAAAAATCTTAAGGTAAAAGAAAAACAAAAGAGCCCCGATAATTCCGACAATAATAAATTCCAAAAGATTTCTTTTGGTAAAACCAAGAGAAGATAAAAGTTTTTTCTTTTCAATCCGTCTTACGACAAAAAAAATAGGAAAAAGCCAGACAACCGGTTTTGAGACAAAATTATCCATCCAAACAGGAGGCGTTGGCGTAATGCTCCGGTAAAAAAACCAGAAAACAAAAATAAACGCGTATACCAAAAGGGGAATTACAATTTTCTTCACATATTTATTGTCAGATGAATTTAAAGTGAAGTCAAGTTGTCCAAAAATAATTTATTGTGCTGGGAGAGGGACTCGAACCCACATTACCATTATAGCCAGTAGTTTTTGAGACTACCGCGCCTGCCGCACCTTTTTTGTGCCGAGAGAGGGACTCGAACCCACATGAACTATTACGCTCAAAGGTTTTTGAGACCTTCGTGTCTACCATTCCACCATCTCGGCATTTAAGGCAGGACCATTCCGCCATCCCGGCCCGTTGTATTAATATTTTTCCCTTTGAATTTTAACTTCACATATTATATACTTTTTAGCACATGCCTTCAATCAAAACTCACAAAAATAGCCACAGGTTACCTATTCACATAAAACCAATAAGGTACAAAATAATGCTCAAACCCGATCTGGAGCACTTCACTTTCTATGGTGAGGAGACAATTTACGTTAAAATCGAAAAACCAACTAAAGAAATTACTTTACACAGCTCAGAAATTGAAATTTTATCTGTAAAGTTTGTGGTTGATAATAAAAAAGAAATACAAGGAACAATTTCTTATGACGAAAAATCAGAAACCGCAACGTTTTCATTTGAAAATTCACTTTCAAAAGGTGATGGGCAAATTATACTCACATTCAATGGAATTTTAAATGACAAAATGCGCGGTTTTTACCGGAGTAAATATGAAGTTGACGGGGTTTCAATGCATATGGCAGTATCACAATTTGAATCAACAGACGCCCGCAGGGCATTCCCTTGTTTTGACGAGCCGTCTTTAAAAGCAGTTTTTGACGTAACTTTAATGATTCCACAAAACACGACGGCAATTTCAAATACAATAGAGGATAAAGTTATAGAACACGAATCAGGTTATAAGCTTATACAATTTGTCCCAACTCCAAAAATGTCTACATACCTTTTGGCATTTATTGTTGGTAAGTTTGAATATATCGAAAAGAAAATTTCCTATAACGGTACGTTAGTTCGTGTTTTTGTTACTCCGGGAAAAAAGAAGCAAGCCGAATTTGCGCTAGATACGGCGGTAAAAGCCCTTCTTTTTTATGAAGAATATTTTGATATAAAATATCCCCTCGCGGTTTTGGATCTTATTGCAATTCCTGATTTTGCCGCCGGTGCAATGGAGAATTGGGGAGCGGTAACGTTTAGAGAAACAGCGCTTTTGGTTGATGAAAATCTTACAAGTGCAGGGAGTAAGCAATGGGTTGCGCTGGTAATTGCCCACGAGTTGGCCCACATGTGGTTTGGAAATCTTGTCACAATGGAGTGGTGGACCCATTTGTGGCTTAACGAAGGCTTTGCCTGTTTTATAGAATATTTGGCAGTTGATAAGTTATTTCCTCAATTTGATATTTGGACTCAATTTATAGCAACAGAGCATAATAGCGCTTTATCTTTAGACGGGCTTAAAAATACTCATCCGATAGAAATTCCTGTTAAACATCCCAGCGAAATAAACGAAATTTTTGATGAAGTGAGCTACGCAAAAGGAGCAAGCATTATTAAAATGCTGGCTTCATTCTTGGGCGAGAAAGTTTTTAGGGACGGTCTAAGAATTTATCTTAAAAAACATGCATATCAAAATGCAAAAACAGAACATTTGTGGGATGCATTTTCTAAAGTATCAAAAAAAGATATCGGTAAACTTATGCACAACTGGACTCAAAAACCAGGATATCCGTTGGTCGAAGTAAAAGAAGAAACAAATAGGCTTAAATTATCTCAAAAAAGGTATTTTTCAAGCAGCGTTTTCGGCAAAAACAGCAGTGACAAAACTGTTTGGAATATTCCGCTTAATTTTTTAACTTCGGGTGGCGAGGATGTAAAAAAATATTTAATGGATAAAAATGATTTCTCCGTTAATATGCCAAGTCAAAAAAGCTGGATTACTATTAATTCAGCAGAATCGAGTTTTATACGCGTTAAATATTCACAAAAACTTTTGAATAATTTTAAAACAGGAGTCCAAAATAAAACGTTATCGCCAAGTGATAGGCTGGGGATTTTAAGAGACGCTTTTTCACTGTCCGAAAGCGGATATAGCCAAACAACAGATGCTTTAGATTTGGCAAAAGAATTCAAGGAGGAATCTGATTATACGGTTTGGGTGGAATTGGCATCGGGAATCCACAGAGTTTTTAGCATAACTCATGAAAACGAAAACGTGTCTGCTCTTTACAGACTTTTTGCAAAAGAAATTTTTTCCCAAAGAGCTGCGAAAATTGGTTGGGAAAAAAGTCAGGGAGAAAAGCACACAGACGTTTTACTAAGAAGCCTTCTTTTATATGGAGCGGGTACGTACGGCGATAAAACAGTCTTAGCAAAGGCAAAAGAATTATTTGCTAAGTTTCTCAGTACCGGGAATTTGGATCCGGATATTAGAGGAGTTGTATATAGTTTGGTGGCAGAAAACGGAGGGGAAAAAGAATTTAAAACATTTATAGAGCTGTATAAAAAAGAATTACTTCATCAGGAAAAAGACAGGTTAGCCCGCGCGATTGCATCTTTTACAGATAAAAATATTATAAAAACAGCCTTGGAATGGTCAGTTTCGGAAAATGTGCGGTCACAAGACAGCGCTAGAGTTTTGTTTGCAATATTTGTAAATCCGTTTGGGCGCGCTTTAGCTTGGGAATTTTTAACTAAAAACTGGAAATATTATTACGATAAATTATCAGGTTCCCACGGGTTTTCCAGGGTTTTGGAAGGCGCAAGTTTTTTAACTAGCGAAAAATATGTGAAAGAAATTGAAGATTTTTTTGCCAAAAACAAAACTCCGGAGTTGAAAAGAACAATACCGCAGGTATTGGAACAAATCAAAGCAAATACCGCTTGGCTAAAAAGAGATGAAAATAATATTCTTAATTTCCTCAAAACGCAATAAGGCTTCCGTTTCAGGCTTTTTTTTGGTAAAATAGCAATATGTTAGTAGTTTCAGAGCTTAGAGCAGGTATAATTTACGAACAAGACGGGCAGTTGCTGCAGGTTATATCCTACGAACACATTAA
>JANWKV010000062.1 GCA_025451195.1 Candidatus Microgenomates bacterium
GCAACCGGCTCTGTACCAATTCCCGACACGTAAATATTATCCGGGACAAAGCCTCTTATCATTACAACAACAGGATATTCACCGGGTTTTGAAGGCAGGTTCATAAGTCCACTGACGTTTTTGATCTCAATGTTGTTTGGTTTTGTTGGGGTCGAAAAATAAAACATTTGGGAAAAATAATTATCCCCACTATCTTCTTTTTCACCAAGCTGTATTTGGCTTCCCGGAAACACTGTTTTCTTTAAATTTTCAAAAGTATATGCAAGTAAAGGTTTAGGGGCAGCAACCGGTTTTGATGAAGATTTAAAATTTCTATAAATATAATAACCCTCAAGTGTTGTTGTTAATCCTAAAATAATGCAAAGAAATACAAGATATTTTTTCATAAGCTCTCAATAAGTATACCATTCACAATTGAGATGTTCGGGCACACATCCTGCAAGGATATAATTTCTTCCAAATCGATCTTTGTTAGCTTGTGTAAAATACCGTAAGAAAACAGATTTTATGCTTCAATTTTAATGCTTTAAGTTTTTAGAAGGATTAAATAATGTAATTGTTTATCATAAACACGGAAAAAATAAGAATAATTAAAAAGAACATAAAAATTGTTTTCGTAAATTGTACGCTTTATAATACCTGCTATCTTTCTAAAAAAATGTACATAAAATTAGTACAAATGTTCTCAGTTTGTAAAAGAATTTTATGTGCGAACTGACTTTCATTTCTAAATAAACTCCTATAGCCCCCTGAAATACCTAAAAAATCTAAGGAAACATTATGTCTAGCTAAAAACTATATATATTTAATAGAATTAATGGTAATTGCTACAAGCATAAAATGCCAAACCTGTTATGTGATAAATATTAATTTAATCGCCAAAATGAAAAAAACACGTATAAGAGAAAAATGAGAGTAAATTCTTGAAAAAAATATAGCATTACCTACAATTTGTGTGAACATATTTTGTGTATTATACGAATAAAATGCGGAAGTCAAAGAAAATCTTGCAGCACCATCTCTACTAAGAAAGACTAAAATTAATGGAAAAAGGGAATAAAAAATAAAAATCATTTTAATAATATTGAATTTTTTTGTTTTAATTAACTTTAACCATGATAAAAACACTGGAATTACAGTAATTTAACAATTAGTCGGTAACCGCAGCAAATTATAAAAGGTTAAACTCAAAAAAATGTACGCAATTATAAAATATTTGACTGATTTAACAGTCAAAACATACAGATAATACAATTATAGCGTGAAGAAAAGGTGTGACAAGAGCTTAAAAACCTACTTTGAAAATGCATCACATTTTACTAGAATTTGATTATCTTCCGTTTATTCAAATAAAAACCCAAGAGTATTAAAATCAGTATGCTTATGCCAGACAAAGCAAATGCGATATCCTCTCCTTTTTCCTCATAATTTAGGGTAACTATATGCTTGCCCTGCTTAACCGGGATAGCCATAAAAGAATAATTTGCACGTAAAACAGGTGTTTTTATATTGTCAACGTATGAAACCCATTCGTTGGCAAAATTATCTGAGATAAAAACAAGTCCGCTTGAGCTTGAATCTACGTTAAGTATTATCTTCCCAGACTTATAAGTAGACACGACAACATTGCCTACGCTGTTTTGGGAGTTAAACCCTGGATTTTTTTCAAGTCCCAATTCCTGAGGATTGTTTTCTGCAAAGATTTTTTTAAGAAGCAAGTTATCGTTTTTTTCCACAAAGAAATTGCCGGCGAAGAAAATCCTTGGGAGCGTATTTTTGTAAACATAAATTTCCCATTTGCCGTTCTCCCATACTTTTTCAAAAATAGATTGATTAATTTTTGCTTTTTCCGATTTTAAGCGAAGGACATATTTAACACCATCTATTTGTAAAAACCTGAGCATATATTTGTCATTGCCGGAAAGTAAATTTTCTGCCAACGGGTCTATTCTTACTTCTATTCTTGGAATATTATTTGAAATTTGACCACTTGATTTTGCAAAACTGACCAATTTCCCATACCTTTCAATATACATTGACCCTACGCCATCAGGCGTATAAAGATTATAAAAAAGAGAAATGTTTGAAGGTATATACCCGTCTCTGGTAGAAATAAACCTGTCAATGCCTTCATTTTTCTGAAGATAAGAAAAAACAGCATTGCCGGGAAAAACAAATTGGATTTGAGACCAGGGGATATATTTTTTTGCAAAGTAAAATTGACCAACAAACACCAATGTTAAAACAAAAATAAAGAAAACCTTTGGTTTTTTTATTACTTTGTAAAACAAAAGCAAAGAGAAGAATATTAAAATAAAAATGGAAGGTAAAACTAAATTTTTTTCCTGAATTAGAAAAATTTTATCAACTAAAAGAAGTCGCAACGTTTGGGCGGATGAATAGTCCAAGGGTTTTCTTATTCCTTCAAAGTGATAGATAAACACTCCAACAGGCGTTAAAATAAGAGTCAGCAAAATAGGAATAAAAATCATTAAAAATTGCCTGATTTTTAATTTAAAGCTAAAAATAAATTTAATTCCATACGAGCTTAATATACAAAGGGAAAAAGATGTCAGTAAAAATATTCTATTGGGTAAAAAAGATGAAACAACGGGTACTGGTAGGGATATAAAAAACTTAGACAAAATATTATTCGTGCCAAGAACTAACGTTACAACAGAAACTAACAAAAAAAACAGAATTGTTTTTTTCTCTTTTGATTTAATAAGAAATAAAGAAAAAAGTGAAATAACAAACGGCACAGCACCTATATACATTATTGATTCTTTATATTCACTAATTCCGAAATAATTGTAAGATCCGGGGTTTCCCCAAAAATCAGGAAAAATAAGTGTAAGAATATGAACAATCGGCATAAGGTGAAGTGCTAAAAGGTTAGAATTAAAAACTTCCCTTGGAGAAGTAATAAAAGCCAATGCAGCAGGAAGTAAATGGAACCCTGTTAAAATCGGCAAAAGAATAAAAGGTAAAAAAATAATTAGTGAAGAGACTCTTTCCTTTTCTTTGGCAGCAAAAAAACGAAAAATTGAATAGACAAATGAAAAAACCAAAATATAAAAGGTAAATTGAAACCAACCGGCAAGAAGTGACATACAAAAACTTGCCAAAGTGATAAGGATAAACCTAAATTGCTTTTTTTGAAAAAATGATTCCACCCCAAAAAATGCAAAAGGAAGCCATATTAAACTCTGTCCGGTACTTAATCCTTCTACCATCCTGACAATTACAACTGCCGATAATCCAAAAACAATTCCGCCAAAAATTGCAGGTGTTTTTTCCTTAAAAAGTGTTTTAAGAAATAAATACATACCCGTTCCCGCAATAATAGGCTCCATAAACATTAAAATTATCCATGCAACAATTTGGGGAAAAAGAAAAAATATTAAATTTAAAGGGTAGAACACCGCAGTTTCTGAAAGGCCTATATGGAAATTGCCGGAAAAAGTATATGGATCCCAAAAAGGAAGACTTCCAGCCTTAAGCATTTCCATGGTAAATTCGCGTTGAGGGTAGAAAATACGGATATCATCTATTCCCACCGGTTTATTAGGAATACCCTGTTCCCACCCGGTAAATTTTTCCTTCGCAAATGGATTGAAATATGACGCGAGAAGATTGGCGGAAAATGGAACTTGGTTTTTTAGAAATAAGGGGTAAAATATAGTGAGAACTAAAAAAAATAAGATTATACCGAAAATATTGTTTTTAATAAGGGCAAGAATTTTCTTCATTAGTCTATGAAACGGTATTTTAAAAGCGACCAAACAGCTTTTATTCCGTCTTTAACAGTATTAAGCTTTTTCCCTTCTTCATAACCTCTTGGTGTCGTTATAATTGGAATCTCAACTATTCGCAGTCTATTTTTAAGAAGTTTTGCTGTTATTTCAGGCTCGAATTCAAAACCCCAAGAATTTAACGTTAATTTTTTCGCAACTATAAGTGGAAAAAGTTTGTAGCAGGTTTCCATATCGGTAATCCACTGGCCGTACAAAATACTTGTAATAAAGCTTAAGAATCTGTTTCCTAAAAAATGCAAAAAAAACTGAGGGCGGGATTCTTCTTTGGAAAAGTTTGGAAGACGATTTAGACGGGACCCGTAAATAACGCTTTTGTCATTGGAAATTTTTGAGACCAAACGCGAAATGTCTTGCGGGTTATATTCCAAATCGGCATCCTGAATAACCGCAAAATCCCCTTTTGCGTTTTTTATTCCGGTAATTACAGCTGCCCCTTTTCCCAGGTTTTTTTTATGCGAATAAAAAGAAAAATTCTTTTTACCTTTTTTCAAAAATTGTTTAATTTTTTCCTCTGTTTTGTCTATTGAAGCATCATTGACGATTATTATTTCTTTTGTAACTGAAGGAATTACAAGTTTTTCAATCTTATTTAGTACCTGCAGAATTGTCTTTTCTTCATTAAAAACAGGAATTATAATTGATAATTTCATGGTTGAGTACGGAAAATTGTAGCAGCTTTATTGGTAAACACAATATCTAAATTCGCATCAATTAAATCACCTTTATTTGATGGAGAACCATAATAATAAACGTAAGAAATCTTATTGCCTCTAATAATTCCCGATATTATACTGCTGTTTTGTCCTGTTGAGACGTTTTCCTCTTCTTCTCTTCTTTTTTTAAGGACAGGGGTTTTTATTTGCCTAACTCCGTTGCCGGAAAAATAAATGTCCCGTTCTACAAAAAGGTTTGCAATATCGGTGTAAGAATCGAAATCAGGTCCGGCAAGCATAACAAGACTGTTTTTTGGAACTTTTGAATTCAGGAAATTATAAGAGTTTGCCTGAAGTTTAGAAATGCCTTGAAATCCTGAAAAAAACTCTTCATTAATGTATTTATTTACGCTAATAAACCACTGGGGCACAATAACTGCCACCAAGAATATAATTACCGGTAACTTAATAAACAGTGGTTTTTTATCAAGAAAAAGAGAAAAGCCCAAAGCGGTAAGAATACTTAAAACAGGCAGTGCTATAAGGAAAAATTCCCAAATATTTGCCCCACCTACTGTCTGATAAAAAAACAGTCCGAAAATAAACGCGCAGATTACGGTTGAATACAAAAATAAAGACGGCCCTATTGTCAGGATTTTAATTTTTTTGAAATTTGGAATAAGTCCTAAAAGTAAAATTCCAAACTGGACAATTAAATAAATGCAGGACATAAAAAATCCGTATTCCACCAGACGCAAAAAATTATGGTGGTTATAATAAACATTCCATCTTAATTGCCAATCTGTAAGATGAATAATCCCTTGATTTATAAAATCTCTTGGGATATCAACGGGAACAAATGCAAGACCTGCAGTATTTGAACTGTTTAATTTTAATAGAGTAAATGCCAGCACAACAGCAAAAATAAAAGATATTAAAGGTGTAAATTTTTTCTTAAATGCATACCAAACTGCATACGCTCCAAAACCCGCCAGTAAAGGTATCCCTGTATGAACTTTAAATTCCAAAAGCGTGCCGAAAATAATACAGCACAGAAAAATAATCTTTTTGGGTAATTTATCTTTAAAGGTAAGCAAAAGAAAAAATCCCGACAGCCCGGTAATTAAAGCATAAGCATAAGGCGGACTATCCACTAATTTGCTGGCGTCAATAATAAGGGATTCAAGCTTCCAATTAAATCCGTGGCCTAAGATAAGCATTACCCACCCTGCCGCGTTACCTGCAAAAAAAAGAAAAAACAAAGAGAGCCTTGTAAAAAGTTTTGAAGGGTAAATTTTTTGGAGAACACAGTATGAGATAGCGCCGAAAAGTATTGGAGCCAGAATATACATCCCATCAAATTGCGTTGCAAAAAAAGGTAAATGAAAAACTCTGATTAGATCTGCAGTTACTAGATTGTAAAAATAATGATAGTCTTTTAAAGCAACACCTGCCATTGAAGGCTCATCCGGCGGAAACCGGTTAATAAGTTGCCTAACCAAAGCACCGTGCCAAATATGGTCAGAGGTATTATTGCCTGTGACAAGAGTACCATTAGCAGTTTGCCATCCGGTCCTGAAATAAGGCAAAATTTGCGCGGCTCCCCCAACAGCGATTATTAATATTGAGATTATATCGAGTAAAAATTTTTCTTTTGGTTTTCTAAACACATAATATTTTTCCTTGATAAAAATAAAAAACATTAACAAAAGATATCCATAACTTAACCACCTCGCGTGCATATATCCAAAGACAACTCCCTGCAAAGCCCATAAAACAATACCGGAAATTATTGAAACTGTTGCTTTAGCTAAAATAGATAATTTTATTTCTCCCAAAAAAACTCTACCGGGAACATAAAAAGCAAAAAAAATTGAAATAATAAAAAATAAAACAAAAATCATGTCAGTTGTTTTTGAATTTTTTTCTTTGCAAAAAACAAAGCAATAAAAATAATGCTAAAAATTAATGTAATTATTTTTGCCAACCTTCTTATTTTTGTATCTTCAAATACAACCTTAACTTTGTGATTGCCTGAAGTTACTTTAAAAGTAATCACCCCGCGGTAATTCGGATCCTGGAATTCAATTGGAATATTATTGTTATCAATATACGCATTCCATCCCGGGAAATAAAAAGTATAATCAACAATCCTTACATTCGTTGCCGCAACAAGAGCATAGACTCTCGAAGAGTTTTTTATGCTGACAGGAGTAAGAGTACCTTTGCCTTCTATAATTTTACCCTGCAACGCGCGTTTTGGGTAAAATTCTGTTTTTCCCGTCCAAATTGTGTTTAAATTTATCGATTCCAGATTTTTCAGCGATGAGTAATACGCATTATTTTGTTGTACCAGATAATTTTTTCCATACAGCTGTCCAAATCTAATAAAGCATACAACAAAAATTAAAATTAGCGGTATTACAGAATTATTTAAACTGTCCAAGATAAGAGCGTAAATTATTGGAGGAATAAATATAAATCCCGCAAGCATTCGCCACGGGAATTGTATCTCTCTTAAAATTTTAATATGTTCATAAAATATACTGCTAAATCCAGTTGTAAAAAATAAAAGAACAAACCCGCATAAAAGGAAAAACAACATTAGGTTTTTTTTGTCTTTTTGCTTTGAAATGTAAACATAAAACAGACCAAACAACAAAGAAAATATTTCTATAATTCCGACAAAGATAAAATTACCTCTTGTTGCAATGTCTTGTTTGTAAAAATAAAACCATTGCTGTGTAAAAATATTATTTAAAGACAAATATTGAGATACGCTTGAACCGGAATTTCCCATATAAAAATATTTCAGCTCCGAAAGAAGTGGAATGAGATAATAACCCGCGATACATAAGCCAATAACAATCGCAAAAATATATCCAATTATTTTTGTAATGCTAATTTTTGAGAAAAAAGTTTTATGAGAAATTCTCAAAATAAAGAAAAAATAAGGAATATAGATAAAACCAAAAATCAGTATCATCATTGGATGAGACAAAGCGAGAAAGGCAATGGAAATTGCAATCAGAAAGAGGCCTGAAATTTTTTTTTCTTTTAGATACTTATGTATTCCAATTAAGATCAGCGGTAAAAACATGCTTGCAAATACCTCAGGCAAATCCCCTCTAATATAGATATCTATAATTCTAAGAGGTGACAAGGTAAGTAAGGTTAACCCGGCAATTGCCGGGAGAAATCGCACATAAATTCTCAAAAACTTGTAGAAAAAAATATTTGCAAATAGAATTCCCATAAAAAGAGTTAGGGAGTAAGAGAGGACCGGGGTTTTTACTAAAAGATTTAAAATGGATCCCAAATAAATAGGCACTTGTTGGGAAAAAATACCAACAGGCAAGCCGTAATTTGCAAAATTATTAAGCCAGACTACCGGAAAGTCCCCGTTTTGCAAAGCTCTGGAAAACTGAGCGATAATAGAAATATGAATCGGAGAATCAAATGTAGCTGGAGTACCTTGATTTATAAATAAATCAAAAACCGGAAAAATTGATATAATGACAATAAATACAAAGGTAAGTAAAAAACCCTTACGCATAAAATGTCTAAAATAAATTCTATTTTGCCTCCTAATTATTCTATCTCATTTAGCCTAAGTTTGATAGGTGTTGTCCTTATCTTCATACTTCTTGAGCCAAAGGTTTCATCGATGCTTTTCCCTTGGAGAAGAGAGGTTATTTTACAAAATTTCGAATCTTTGACCAAGTCGTCTCGTCAGATTGATCCCCAGGAATTTTGGAAATTCCGCGAATTTTATTCGCCCGGATCTTTTATTGTCGAAAAAAAAGGGCTGACAGATCCGGAGTTATCAACAGTTAAAAATATTTTCATCCTGCACGGAAATTATTTGCCTGTTGAAATATTCAGCTCAAATAAAATTAAAAGCATTGAGAGCCTGGTTGATTCAGAAAAATTAACCAACTTTATTCCTAAACCCAATGATAAAATTTTATTAAACAGTCCAAGTCAAATTATGTATGAGTCCGGAAATTATCTTTTTATAGAATTTATTATGCCGGTTTCCCAGATGCAAAAAGCAGACGGATTTTTTGATTACACCGGGGACGACAAAGATATGCTAAAGGGAAAATTTTGGTTTAGCGTAAATAGAATACAACAAAATTAATCTTTAAATTTCAAGATAATTTCAGTGTCTGTTTTTTTAAATAATTTTATCATTTTATTTCTAAAATTTAAAATATAAGGGATTTTTATAACTGCTTCAAAAAGACCCACTATAAAAGCTCTATCCCCGCCTTTTATTGCAGTACCAATGTGATAGGGAAGCCAAAAAATATGGGAAATAAATAAATTTATATCAGTAATATTTCCCCAAACAAAGAAAAACTGATTTCTATAAGCAATTTTCTTTATTTTATATGAATTATAATTTGATGCAATTGATCCAATACTGTGCTCATGGACAACAACACTCTTTTTCTCAAAAATTGTTTTGTAACCCATTTTTTGAGCTCTGTAGGACAAATCTATATCTTCCCAATAAAAAGGGTTGTATAAGTTGTTTAAACCGCCCATAGTATCCCATATTGATTTTCTGAATGCTCCGCTTCCGCAGCTTACCCAGAGAGTGTTTGTTTTATCCAAACTTCCTGCTCCATGGATTAAAAAACCTTTACTCCATTTCCCCACTCCTCTTCCTCTTAATACCGTTTTTCCATTTTCCAAACTTTCATCCATACACCCAACCGCAAAAACAGAAAGGTCTGCAAAATGAGAAAGTAACGGATCTAGAAATCCGGCATGGGGAAAAACATCGGAATTAAGTAAAACAATTACTTCTCCTGTTGCAATTTTTACCCCCCGGTTAACATTTGAAGAAAACCCGCCCTTTTTTCTATCGGTGTTAGAAATAGTTTTTCCCACAATGTTTTTAGATTTGATTGAGCTAATAAATTTTTGAATAACTTCTTTGGAATTGTCACCGGACGCGTCGTCCGGAATAATGATTTCTATCCTGCCCCCTTTGTACAAACTTACTGCTTCCAAAACTTTTGGCAAATTTTTTGAAAGAATACCCGCACCATTGTAATTTGGGATAATAATGCTGACATCCATATATTTATTCTAGAACAAGTGATCTGAAAACTCTATTGTGTGACTTCCTTTAGGCACGACAATTCCGCGCAGCGCAAAATCTGTTTCAAAAATTTGAGTTTGTTTTCCATCCACAGTTGCCGTCCAGGTCGGGTAGTAAATATCTGTCAGAACCATAAATCCATTACTGTTATTTTGTGTGCTGATTGTAATTTTGTTGTCCTGGTAATTAACTATTTGCGCACTGCCTGAAGAAGATTCGCTTAATTTTGAATTTATTGGATTTGTGATTAGTGCTGTTTTTTCAGGATTAAATGCTTTATCAAACATTAAATTTACAACTTCCTGCTGATTTGCAACATACTGAACATTGCTCACAAAAAATGCCCGTTTTATAACATCTGAATTTTCGTAGACTCTTGTTTCTCCTTCCTGAAATACTTTTTTGAGCTTTTTATCACTAATGTCCGTTAGTGACAAAACGTATTTAACCCCAAGCAGATCAACAAGTTTTGAACCATAATTATGCGGAGTAACGATTCTGTTAAATCCGAATGGCTCTGATATATCGGGTTTATTTCTTTCCGATGCACTAATTAGCTGGGCGTAATTTTTTAGGAATAGCGGATCGTATCCGTCAACTGACTGTAATTTATATTCATTTGAAAAATTTGGCGCCATAATTCGGGAATCGGTTGTCATGTAGCGGTAATTCCCTATGTTCTTTTGAAGAAAGGAAATGGTTTTTGTTTGGGGAAAAAGGTAATCGTTTTTTGTAAAAGGTGTAAATTTCCAGCCAAACCTGAATAAATCAAAAACTGTTATGCAAAAAAATAGTGATAAAATTAACGCTTTTAATGTCTTATTTTTACCAAACAGAACCAAACCTGAGATTAAGATAACTGCCACGATAAATATTGCTGTTGGCAAATAAAGATTCTGTCTGGAAACTAAACTGTTTTCAAAACTTATCCCCGCGTGAAATCTTAAAACGTAAAACCAGATGCCTAGAAATGTTACAGAAATCAAGGCAAGAATACCAAAAATTTTTTTGTTTTCTTTTTTAAGAAAATAATCTATTCCCAATCCGGAAAGAATAATAAGGCAGAAATCAATAATTGCCATAAGTCTAGTTGGTTGGGCTGTTGAAATAAATGGAATGTTAAGAATAAATGGAATTTTGGCAATTGGCGTTGGAAGTGCAAAAATCAGAGCAATAAGTAAAAGCATGTAAAAAAATAATGTTTTTTTGTCTCTCCTGAAAAATATTGCAAATAGAGAAAATATTAAGGGAATAATTCCTATATATCCTACAAATTCTCCGTAATTCCAGACTCCAAAATAATTAAGAGTGGAAGGATTTCCAAAAAAATCCGGGATAATAAATTGAATAAGGTTTTGCCATGGAATAAACCAACCTTGGGTATTCAAGTAATTTTGGTCAACACTCCTTGCAGACAGAAGAATAAATTTAAGCGTAGGAATCCATTGAAAGGCTGTCGCTGCATACATTACTAAACCAACCAGAAGAAATGGAAAATATATTCTATTATAATTTGTAAAAATATTTCCTTCGATTTTTTGTGCTTTTTGAAAGACTCTTAAGAAGAGGTAAATGTTTGTAATAATTAGAGCATAAAAAAGTATCTGCAAATGCCCGGCAAAAAAGGCGGAGGTTTCTGAGAAGAAAAATATAAAAGTCCATTTCCAACTCCATTTTTCCAAAAGCTTATCTTTTGCTAAAAGCACAAGAGGTACCCAAATTATTGTCTGTAAAACATTCCCCCATTCAAGCCACGCAATCGAAAATCCGCAAAACGCAAACGAGATTGCTGCAATTAAACTGGCGAAAGGATGAACTTTTAAATTCTTTAGGTAAAAGTACAAAAATAAACCGCCAAGTAACGGCTGCAAAATAATCAAAACACTCCACGAAGTACTAAACGGCAGGAAGAGAAAGAGAATGTTTAAGGGGTAAAACGCTCCTGACTGGAAATTTGCCAAAAGCGGGTAACCTGCAAAGCTGTAAGGATTCCACAAAGGCAGTTGAAAGTTTTTTTCCGCGGAAATTACCAGATTTTTCCAAGGGTAAAGCTGGCGAACAGGATCTGTGATAAGAAAATTTTTAAAAGGTATTCCGTTTGGGTAATTTTTGGCATACAAATCCCTAAACGGATGATACAAGCCAATGATAGTGTCTGATGGAATTGGCAGTAAACCTTGCAAAATTGTTTTCCAAAAGAAAATAAGAATTGTTAAAATAAGAATTAAGGGATAAAATTTTCTCATTGGAAAATTTTGTTTATTTTATTGCAAAATATTTCTACGCTAAAGTCTTTTGCTTTTAATATCGCATTTTCTGATATTTTTGTAAAAAGCTTTTCTGATTTTATTACTTTTTCTGTCTTATCTATAAACTCATCTTGCGTTTCCCATAAAAACCCGTTAACATCTTCCGTAATAATTTCTTTTTGCCCGCCCGAGTTTATTACAACCGGCACTGATCCTTGCTCCATTGCCTGGACAGTTGCAATACCAAAATGCTCGGCCAACTCGGGATGTTTTTGCAAATCTTCACCAAATCCAGCTGCATGCCAGTAAATTTTAGATTTAGAATAGAGGGTTATAAGTTTTGTGCTTTCAACGTTTTCCTCGATTAAAATTGGATATTTACCTAACATTTTTTTTAAATTTTCCAGATCTTTTTCCTGGTCTTTTCTAAAACTTATTACAAGAATCAGTTTCCAGCCTTTAAGTCCTTTGTCTACAAGTTTTTTAAAAGTTTCTATCATAAATTCCTGCTTTTTAAATGTTGAACCGTCACTAAGTATACCCAGTCTTCCGACAGACAGAATTATGTTTTCCTTTTTTTCTTTTTGTATATTATATTCACCACTCCCGGGAGGATAAATAACCTCGCTTTTTACTCCGAAAGAGTTATCAATGTAAGATTTTGTGAACTGCGAATTACATATTATTTTGTTAACATGCTGGATCTTTAATTTATTTGGGATAGATTTTGGATTTATCCATTCAACCGGAAACTGGAAATGCAGAAAAAGTTTTTTTGGAAAAATAACCGGAATACTTCCATCACTTAAATAAAAAATTGCGTCATATTTCATGCTTTCCATAATTCTCTCCCAGAGAGGAACGTTTGGAGAAAAAATATTTTTTGCCAATTTTATGTTCTTTACGTCAATTGAGAATCTTTTTTCAGCCAAATTTAGAATATTTGTGTCCCAAAAAACAGAAACATCATTGTTTTTTGATAAACATGACGCTGATGTAAGCATATATTTTTCCCCACCGCCCAATGTATCCAGATATGGATCGAATATTCCTATTTTCACATCTTTAATCTTAACAACTTTTGACAATGTTTAAAAGCCTATGCTATTATTTAACTATGAATATTAATTCACCGATTCCAATTACAGTTATTTACATTCTTTTTGTGTGGGAACTTATCTGGAAAGGATTTGCTCTTTGGAAATCAGCCAGGGACAGCCAACGCAATTGGTTTATCGTATTTGTTTTACCAATTAATACTGTTGGGCTTTTGGAAATCGCGTTCCTGTTTTTCTTTGCAAAAAAGAAAATGAAGCCCGCTGACCTTATGTTTTGGAAGAAGCTGAAATCTTAATTTGCTGAAGCTCCCAAAGTTTTGCGTAGGTTATTAGCATGCTAAACGATTGGTACACGCTTTCTACTAAACCCGCAGTGCCTGCTTTAAAGCCTTGCTGAGAGACATAAGAACCCCAAAATGCGGTTATAATAACTCTTATAAACCTCCACGTTGCCATAGGCGGGTGTACAGAGTCAAACCTTAACTTTGCCTCGATATCCGACCATTCTATTGTTTTATCAAGCATTGACTCCAAATCCCTATGCGTAAAATGTAGTATTTGCCCTTTTAACAAACCTACCTCCCCTTCGATCTTCGGACTTTCGTGCAGTTTTCCAGACCATCCTTTTAGTTTAGATTTTTTAAAAAGTCTTTCAAGATATTCAATTTTCGGCCACTCATAGTTTCCAAAGTAAAAGTTTTGCCGCGCTATTTTATAAGCAGACAATGAATCTGCACTCTTACAAACCCTTTCTATTTGTATTTCCAGATCTTTTGTAACCCTTTCGTCCGTATCTATATATAGTATCCACTCTCCTTTTGCTTTTTCTAATCCTATTGTACGCTGCATTGAAAAATCCCCTTTTTTATCCGTAATTACAAGTGCTTTTAAACTCTTTGCAACTTCAACGGTCCGATCTTCCGAGCCATTGTCAATAACTATTATTTCGCCCGCAAACCTGACTGATTCTATACAATCTGCAATTTGGTTTTCCGCATTTTTGGCAATGATTACGACAGACAACTTCATATGTTTTTAGTTTTGAACTTTTAGCTTTTAATTTTAATTTTTAACTTGAAAATATGTTCCTTTCCCAAATTTTCCCGAATAGAAGTCTATTATACCTTTCTTTTGCATTGGACGGCCGCTGATTAAAAAACGTAAGCTTTGTAAAATAAGCGCAATTTTTGACCTGAATGGCGCGAAAAGCATGCCGAAAAGCATTTGATTTCTGGTGATAAAGTAATCCTGGAGGTTGTTTCCCGACCCACCGGATGATGCCGCGTTTAAATGCCAAAGCATTGCATTTGGCACATACCATAATTCGTATCCGTTTCGTTTTGCTTTTTCGCAAAAAATCGCGTCCTCGTAATACATAAAACCTCTGTCGTCAAAAAGTCCGACCTTTTGGAAAATTTCTTTTTTAATAAGCATACAGCAACCGCTTATGAAATCTGTTTTTTCAGAAACTTGGTATTGTCCTTTATCAATTTCGTTCACTCCCCTATGTATGCTTTTAATATTTGCCCAATCAATTTCTCCGCCGGCATACCAGATAACTTTGCCTAAATCTTTACTCGTATACATTTCTTTATGAAATTCATGGCCTTTTGCAAAATAAATTTTTGGGGCTGTTATTCCGATTTTTTCGTTCTTGTCCAAAACTTCTAAAAGATTTTTTATAAGATTTGGGTCTGCAATTGTATCGTTATTGATAATAAGTATATAATCCGCACCGTTTTTTAATGCAAATTCAATTCCGATATTGTTTCCGCCTGTAAAACCCGTATTTTCTTCACTTATTATTACGTGGATATTTTTCTTTTGGTCTTTTTTGGGAAGGGAAAATTGTTTGGAAGAATCATTATCAACAATAACTAAATCCAAGGAAAAATTTTCTTTATTTATTTTTTCCATTGATGCAAGCCAGTCCAAAGTTATTTTTTCGTTATTGTAATTGATTGTTACTGCAAATATTTTTTTCATCAGGAAATCTTTCTTAAGGTTTTAAGTAAAATTTTTTTAACGGGGTTTTTTTCATTTTTTATTTTTTCGCTGTTAAACCAGTATGTAAATTCGTGGTAAATTTTCTTTATTTCTGTTTTCAATTTGCTTAAAAAAGAAGAGTCTGTTTCATCCGCATATTTTTTCTTTTCCCAAATGTATGAAAATATTGCCAAATGGTAAGAGGATAAAAGAAGCGATAAAACCAAACCGTGAAATCCGTCTTTATAGCCCTCCCTTGCAAAAAACCTGCTCAAAAATTCCTTGGCCGGGAACCTGACTACGTCAAAATACGAAAACTTATACCCATTCTCAATAAGAGCATCTGCTTCGTTTGGGGCATAAACTAAAAGATTTCTTTTTATAAATTGCGAAACGGTCTGGTAATTCTCGTGGGTAAGAGGATTTTGCAAATTTCCTGTTTCGCCAAGTATTTGCATACTTTCATGAACATGTTTAGAAACATATTTTGCCTTTCCTTTTTTAAAAAGGCGCAGTTGAAAATCCGGGTACCAGCCGGTATGCTGCATCCATTTACGAAACACAATATTTTTTCTGGGAATAAAATAGCCTTCTTTTGTTTGATCTTTGGATAAAATTAACTTTATTTCCTCGCGTAAATTATCTGAAAGGTATTCATCGGCATCCAAACTTAGTATGTAGTCACCTGTTGCTTTTGTAAAACCAAAGTTTTTTTGCAAATCTATATTCTGCGGATCGTTTTTCTGAGTAAATATTTTATTTGTAAACTTTTGTGCAATTTTTACAGTTTGGTCTGTTGAGCCGTTATCGATAACAACAATTTCGCAGTTAAGTTTTTTAACAGAATTCAAACATTCTGCTATTTTTTCTTCTTCGTTAAAAACAGTTACTACAACCGAAAGTTTCATTTATTTAATAAATTGTTTCTTTATTATTGCTAAATCCGCGGTCAAATCGTTTCTTGCCATAATAAACACAACCAAAAAATAAAGAACCATCCCGAAAAGTATTGTAACGAAAATACTAAGAAGATTCAGTACAAATAGATGTGTTAGAAACCAAAGGAAAACTCCCAAGACAATTGTTGCCAAAACCGGAGAGAGAACCGGTTTAAGAGAAAAATTTATTTCGCGCTTTACGGCAATTACAACAATTACAATAGATGTTGAAATAACCGCACTTGCCAGCGCAAAGCCGTTATATCCGAAAACAACGAGTGCAAAAGGTGTAATTATCCATGTGGCAATTGTCCAGCCTATCATAAAATATAATGTCATTTTTATTTTACCTACAGCATTAATTGCGTTTATTAACGGCGTTGAAATTGATGAAAGCGCCGCATTTACCGCAAAAAGACCAAGAGATAAAACCGCGGGCTCCCATTTATGATAGCGGGGAATTACATGGATAAAAGACGGGGCGAGTAAAACAAGTCCTGTTAAAGCCGGAAAGATTAAAAGGGTCAGGGCAAAAAGAGATTTTTCGACTCCTTTAATAAGCGCGTCTTTGTTGTGTTGAAGTCTTGCAAAGGATGGGAAAGTAATTCTTATCACATTATCCATAATAAGTCTCAAAGGCGTGAATGCCCATTTTTGCGCAAAACCAATATAACCAACTTGCGCAAGGGGCAAAACTTTTCCAATGTAGGCTATCAGCAAATCATCTTTAATTAACGCAAGCATGCTGTTTGCCTGAAAAGGTATTCCAAAAGATAAAAGCTTTTTTGCAACCTGTTTGGAAATTCCCAAACTTATTCTCCAGGGTGCAACAATATACATTATAATAAGACCACCTATTCCTCTTGCCAGAACTGCCACTGCAAATGTTGCTACTCCAAACCCTTTGATAGCCAAAATAAGTGCGACACCGTTAAAAATAATTGTTTCAAAAATTTGCGGAATAACCAACTTGTCAAACCTTAGATTTCTTTCCAGAAGAATTGAAGGAATTGTTTTTAAGGAAGATAAAAAGAAAGAGATAATTAATGCTTCGTATAAAAAAATTCCGTCACTATCTAAGTGATAGAAATTTTTAATAACCGGTGTCAAAAGAAACGCAACAGCAACCGCAGTAATGACCAGACATTGCTGTAGAGTGAATGTTGTCGACAAATCTTCTTTTGTTAAAGCCTCTTTTTTTTGAATTAATGCTGCCGCCAAACCGATATCGGAAAAGTAGGATAAAAATGCAATCATAGCGGTAACTATAAAATAAGTACCAAATATTTGAGGAGAGAGAAAAATTGTAAGAAGAAAATTAACAACAAAACTTATTATTTGTATAAAAAATGTTCTGGAAACCAAAGCAAACACCCCATGTATTGATCTTTTCGTGACAGCCGCAATATCCAATTCTTCCATAAATTTATTTTGATTGTTTTTTTCGTTGTATCCAGGGTTTTGTTTTTAAAAGTCTTAGCATAACTTTAATATCTCCTGTTATTGTTGAGTATAACCTGACAGTTGATCCGGGATTATCCACCCAGTGAACAGGCTCTTCATAAATTTTATATCCGCTTTTTTCACCTACTATTAAAAGTTCTCCGTCAAAAAACCAATCGTTATCTAAAATATACGGGATAAGATCATTTATAACCTGTTTTGTTACAGCTTTAAATCCGCATTGGGCGTCGCTAAAATGAGTGCGGAAAAACATTTGAATGAATAAAAAGTTAAGAGAACGGGATATTGTTTCCCGAAGCAGAGACCTTCCTTCAACCTTTGCGCCCTTAGCGAGCCGTGAGCCAATTGCTATGTCATACCCGTTTTGCAAGCTTTCCAAAAGCTTTTGCAAGTGACGAAGATCTGTTGATAAATCCAAATCCATATAGCAGGAAAAGTCTGCCTGCCTTTCGCTCCAAACCCGCTTTACGGCGCGACCCCGGCCCTTTTGTTCTAAGCGGAAATGAGAAATTCTTGGATATTTTTTTGCTAAATTTGCGGCAATTATAGGAGTATTGTCTGTTGATGCATTATCGGCAATTGTTATATGCCAATCGTAGCCGGTAAGATCTTTTTGACAAAATTCATGCAGAATTTCTATGTGTTTCTCAAGCTCCTGTTGCTCGTTAAAAACAGGTATTGTAATCTCCACTGATTTTTTTTTCATATAATATTCCTTTAACTAGACTTATAAATATCTATAAATACCCTACTGAGTGGTATCAGACAATTATAGCAAGAATAATAAGAATGATTCCAATTACTGAGAGCGTGTTCCCAAAAATTTCTGCCGGAGAGCTTTTAAAGATAAGTTTTAAATTATGCAGTCCTTTGGGGACATTAAGGATCATCCCTGTTGGTGTTTGAGAAAGTTTTGTTTGTTTTCCATCCACAAATGCCTGCCATGCGGGAAAGTAAGCAATATTAAGCGGAAGATTTTGGGTTTTATCTGTTTGAATCTGAATGTCTTTTTCCTGCGTTTTATCAACTGTAACCGCGGTTCTGCCATCAAACGTATCAACAATATCCTGTGGAATCTGTGTTACATTAGTCGGTTTTTTAAAGTCTTTTGGCATATACTCATCGGAGATTTTTGAGGTTTTCCAGTTTAAAGTTTCCTCCGCAGTAAAATCTTTATCTGTTGCCGGGTAATTATACTGTGGAATAAAATATCTCCATTCCAAAACTATTACGGAAAAACAAAACAAAAAGACAATAGCAAATAAAAATTTTCTTTGCATTATGTATTGTTGCAAAAGAAATACGATACTTCCTCCAAGAAAAGAAATAAAGAAAAAAGCAGGGAGCAAAAATCTCCAGGGGTATTGTAAAAATGCCAGAACAGGAATCGAATTCCAAAGCACTTCTGAAATCTGTAAAACCATAAAAAGGGAAAGAAACAAACATAAGATCGAAATAGAAACAATTATTCCTGTTTCCTTCTTAACTCTGTAAAAAACGGGAAGAGCGAGAATGCTAACCAAAACAATCGCAATATATATTTTACCAAGAGCAAATGCTATCCCGTCATGACACCCAGGGGCAGAACCTCCAAATCCCCATGGACTATACCAAAGCTGGGAAAGACATACAAAATGATTGTGGAAGTCCGCTCCTCCTCCAACTTGAGATAAAACGTTTGTAAAACGCATTTCAAAAAATACGGGAATCCAGTAAAAGGCGCTGACAAGCATTCCTAAAAATAGTGATAACAACGGCAACAATTTTTTAAACAAAGTTTCTTTTTTTTGAAGAAAGAAAAAAGCAACTCCCAAACCTATGAAAAGAGGAAAAAGCATAAGAGCAGTAAGGTTGTGGGAAATAATAATACATGCAAAGCCAAGCGCGGAAAGCACCGCATATTTTTTACTTTTTGTTTTAAAAGTTTTCCACAACCCAAAAAGGGCAAGAGGAAAAAATGCATAAGCATAAATTTCAGCAATATCTCCCCTAACGTAGGCATCAAGCGCGTGGTAAGGTGCATAGAGATAGCAGATTGCGGCAAAAATTCCGCCAAATTTTCCAAAAAACGATTTTGAAAGCAAGTACATTGAGAACCCCGCAGAAATAATTCCAATACCGATCATTATTTTTGTCCCGTCCAAAGCTGAATTTCCTACAAGGTAAAAAAAGGCTCCAATATAATACGCAAAAGGGGCGTAAAAATTAAAAATCGGGTATCCGTAACCGTATCCCAAATCGTTGACCCACCTGACAGGAAAAAGTCCGTCCATGAGTGATTTACCCATTTCAAAAACTCTGGCAACCTGCGTATCATCGTGCATGGGGTAAAAACCGGAAATTGTTAAAGGCTTAACAATAATGTATCCCGCAATAAGAATAAAAACAAAAGGCAATATCTCCTTTAGAGTTTTTTTAAAACTTTGCATAATAGATTTAAATAAGTCTTTTATTTCTTATGATTAAGAAAACAAAAGCGGCAAAACAAATTATTGATAAAAGATCGGAAAACATTCTAATAGGCGTTTCACCAAACCAGACGCTTATTTTATGAACGCCTTTTTCAACACTCAAATTTATCAGTCCTGTTTGCCCAATACCCAATTTTACATCTTTTCCGTCTACTTTTGCGCTCCATCCCGGAAAATACACAAAATTTATTTGCAACACTGAAAGTGTTTTTGAATCCAATAAAAGATTTATATTTGTCCCTCTGGTAACTAGATTTTTTATCTTGGCAATACCATTTATAACTTCTGCGTTTGAACTTTTAACTGCTTGCCCTGAGTTTGCCGAATGAATTAACTTTTCAATTTTAACTTTTACAGGCATATATTCATTTTGAACTGTTGTTGTTGCCTGGTTTGTGTTGTAAAACGAATCCGGATAATACTGATATGTTTTTGCAAAAAAGAATTGCCATGAAAAAAGATATAACGCTGCAATCAGAAAAATAGAAAGGATATATCTCGCTTTCCCGCTCAGTAAGCTTA